>DXIO01000146.1 GCA_019112875.1 Candidatus Aquabacterium excrementipullorum | reverse complement strand
CCGCTGGACCCGCGCTCACTGGTCGTGCCCGGCGTGAACCGGCCCGGTGCGGCGGTGCAGTTCAACGCGTGGTTCGTCGATCTGCACAACCCGCCCGAGCCCTACGTGAACAAGCTCCCGGCGCGCCCCCGCACCTGTGGCGAGTTCCGCGCCGCCTCGCTGCGCGGCTTCCAGCTCATCACCGGCAAACAGTACTTCCAATCGTTCGGCACCATCGCCGGCTTCAACCAGCTGTGGAGGGTGTGGGGCCTGAACAGCCGCCCCGCCGATTTCGACGAGCAGGTGATGAAGCGCTACGGCTCGGCCCCCGCGCCCTGGCACAACCCCTACCCGCTGCCAGGCGAGGATCCGAACAAGACCAACGGCGGCAGCGGCCAGTTGCCCATCGGCCTGCTGCAGGGGCGTGACGAGAACGGCCGTTGGAACGGCCTGCTCGGCTCCACCTGTTCCGGCTGCCACGATTCGCGCCTGGGCACGCCGGATGAGCGCCCCTTCAGCTTCGGCCGCGCCAACGACGCGGGCGATGCGGGCCTGGGCCAGTCCGACACCTTCCGCGCCAATGGCGTCACTGTCGTGCTGCAACTCGCGCCGATCCCGTGGAGCGTGGGGCGCGGCAGCAGCGATGCCATCGGCATCCTGGACGCGCTGCCCGCCATCTGGGACATGGACTCGCTGCTGTTCTCGCCCAGCGTGCTCGAATGGTTCCCATCGCACGCGGCGGGCATGTCCAAGGCGCCGCACTGGTACCACCGCGCCTGGAAGACGCGCCAGTTCTGGGATGGCGCGCTCACCTCCGACAACGTGCGCTCGGAGATGGCCTTCGCCGTGGCCAACCTCACGCGCAGCGCGGCCGAGCGCCGCAGCATCTACTACGAGTTCGAGGACATCAACGTGTGGCTGATGTCACTGTCGCCACCCCGATGGGACCAGGGCGCCATCGACATCCCCTTGGCTGAGAAGGGCGCCGTGATCTTCCACGAGCGCGACCTGTGGGCCAACGGCGCCAATGCCGACATCCCCAGGCAGGCGGGCAACGGCTCGTGCGCCAGTTGCCACGGCGTGTACTCGCCGCGCCACGCGGCCGATCCGGCCTACCTGCCCGATGCGCGCCTGAAGGGCGTGGCCGGCGTGATCACGCCCACCGAGACCATCCAGACCGACGACAAGCGCGTGGGCCTGATGCAGGACGAGCGCAAGCGCCGCGCGTGGCAGACCTCCTGGTGGGCCTACAACGAGCTCAACCCGAAGTGGAAGGGCTGGAACGACAAGCTCTTGATCAGCCAGCTGCGCCGCATCCCGCGCCGCACCTACGACCTGGGCTATGGCGCGCCGCCCACCTATTCGCCCACCGGCCCCAACGAATGGCTCAAGCCTTTCGGCTACGTGGCGCCGCCGCTGTACGGCGTGTGGCAGGGCGCGCCCTACTTCCACAACGGCAGCGTGCCCACGCTGTGGGACGTGCTCAAGCCCTCGGAGCGCCCCAGCATCTGGAAGCGCCAGTACACGCCAGCCGGCATCGGCGGAAAGAACCAGGGCTACGACAGCAGCCTCGCGTCCTACGACTTCAGGAAGCTGGGCTGGAAGGTGACCGAACTGCCCTGCAACAACAGCCAGGCCACGGCCTCACCCTTCCTGCCTTGCAGCAACGGCCTGAGCACCATCGACCAGGTCTTCGCTGGCATCGCCAACGCGGTGGGTGCGGCCAACTCGCTGGCCTACCAGTCGCCGCCGCCGGTGACGGACAAGCAGATCCAGTCGCGCATGATCTTCAACAGCCACCTGTACGGCAACGGCAATGGCGGGCACACCTTCACCCAGTCGCTGACGGATGAGGAACGCTGGGCGCTGATCGAGTACCTGAAGACCTTGTGAATTGGGCGGACAGCACTTTCGTCAGTTTGGACGATGGGGCCGGTGGCGCGAAACTGGAACACTCGCGCCACCGATGCCCTGGAGCGATTCCCGATGGTTCTGACCGATGCCGACAAGGCCTTCCGCGACGATGTGCGCCGCTTCCTGCAGGAGGCCCTGACCGACGAACTGCGCCGTGCGGGCCGCCGCTGCTCGGGCATCTTCGCCGACTACCCCGAGGGCATCGCCTGGCACCGCATCCTGGCCAGACAAGGCTGGAGCGCGCCCCGCTGGCCCGTGGAACACGGTGGCACCGGCTGGTCGCCGCGCCAGCTCTACCTGTTCAACCGTGAGCTGTGCGAGGCCGACGCCCCGCCGCTGGCACCCATGGGCACGGGCATGGTCGGCCCCGTCATCATCGCCTTCGGCACGCCCGAGCAGCAGCAACGCTGGCTGCCCGGCATCCTCTCGGGCGAGGACTACTGGGCCCAGGGCTACTCCGAGCCGCAATCCGGCTCGGACCTGGCCTCGCTGCAATGCAAGGCCGTGCGCGATGGCGATCACTACGTGATCAATGGCACCAAGATCTGGACCACGCACGCGCAGTACGCCAGGCGCATGTTCTGCCTGGTGCGCACCGCCAGCGGCGGCAAGCCGCAGCAGGGCATCAGCTTCCTGTGCTTCGACCTGGACACACCGGGCATCACCATCCGCCCCATCATCAGCATCTCGGGCGATCACGAACTCAACCAAGTCTTCTTCGACGACGTGCGCGTGCCGGCCAGCGGCCTGATCGGCGAGGAGAACCAGGGCTGGGCCATCGCCAAGTACCTGCTGCAGCACGAGCGCGGCAATGCCTGGGCGCCGCAACTGCGCTCGCGCCTGCGCCGCCTGCACGAGGCGCTGGCAGAAGCCTTCTCGGGCGACGCGCCGCAGGACGAGGCCGAGCACGTCCGCCTGCGCCATGCGCTGGCCGATGCCCACTGCCGCATCGACGCGGTCGAGGCGCTGGAGATGCAGGCCCTGCAGGCGCACGAGCGCGGCGAGCCGCCCGGCATCCGCCCGTCGATGACCAAGCTGCTGGGCACCGAGCTGCGCCAGCACCTGACCGAACTGGGCGTGGCCATCGCCGGGCAACCGAGCCACCTGCGCGTGCACATGCCCGATTGCGACGCGCTGGGCATTCCGGAGGAAGCCGCCTTTGCCATGTCGGCCTACCTCAACGACCGGGCCGCCTCCATCTACGCCGGCACCAACGAAGTGCAGCGCAACCTGATCGCGGCCGACATCTTGTCGCGCTGACCGGCCCTGCCCGCCGACACACCGAACCGCCACGCCAAGACGACCCACCGCGCCATGAGCACGACCGCCTTCGACCTCGACGACACCCAGCGCATGCTGCGCGACAGCCTGGCCCGCTTCCTGGCCGATCAGCACGGGCTGGAGCAGCGCCTGCACCAACTCGACCAGGCACTCGATGTCCCGCCGCTGTGGCAAGCCTTCGCGCACGACCTGGGCATCCTGGGCGCCGCCTTCGGTGAAGACCAAGGGGGCCTGGGCGGCGGCGCACTGGAGAACCTGCTGATCATGGAAGCCATGGGCGAGACGCTGTACACCGGGCCCTACCTGCCCACCGTGGTGATCGCCGGTGGCCTCTTCAAACGCAGCGCCGATCCAGCGTGGCAGCGCATGGTCGGGCGCATCGTGGACGGCCATGCGCTGGTCGCCTTTGCCCACACCGAGGCGAACGCACGGCATGGCTGGGCAGGCCTGCGCACCACACTGAACGCGCACACCCATGGTGATGGTCTTGCGCTGCAAGGCCACAAGACCGTGGTGCACGGCGCGCGCTGGGCCACGGACCTGCTCGTCACCGCGCGCGATCCACAGGCCGGCAGCGACGAGGCCGTGTCCCTGCTGTGCATACCGGCCAACACGCCCGGCATCCGCCGCACCGATGTGCGCACCATCGACGGCGGGCACGCCAGCGAGGTCTTCTTCGATCAGGTGCTGGCGCAGCCAGGCCAGATCGTGGGCCGACGCGGCCACGCCCGCCCGCTGGTGGACCAGGCCCTGGACGAGGCCACCCTCGCCACCTGCGCCGAGGCCTTGGGTGTGATGCAGCGCCTGATGCGCGACACGCTGGACTACGTGCGCCAGCGCCGCCAGTTCGGCGTGCCCATTTCCAGCTTCCAGGCCCTGCAGCACCGCCTGGCCGACATGCACCTGGCGTTGGAACAGGCCCGTGCCCTCACGGCCGCCACCGTGCCCATGCTGGACGCACCCGCGCCGCAACGCGCCGCCGCCGTCTCATCGGCCAAGGTGTGCGTGGGCCGCGCCTGCCGTGCCGTGGGCCAGGGCGCGGTGCAGCTGCATGGCGGCATGGGCATGACGGAAGAGCTGGCCATCGGGCACTACTTCCGCCGCGCGACGATGATCGAGCAGGCGTTCGGTCCGGCCGATTGGCACATCGACCGCGTCGCGCGCCTTCACGCCGAAGCGCAAGCCGCCACGGTGGGCTGACGCAAGCACCACGACAAACTTCAGGGAATCACCGCCAGCCGCCTTGCCGTGGCCACGGCCTGCATGCGGTTGTGCGCATTGAGCTTGGCGTTGATGTTGCGCAGGTGCGTGCGCACCGTGCTGTCCGACACCTTGAGCTGCGCAGCCAGCGCGCCGTTGGAATGGCCCTCGGCCAGCAGTTGCAGGATGCGCACCTCCTGCGGCGTGATGGCGGCCGCATCCGTCGGGCCGGTCGATGCGGGCTCGCGGTCGGCGGGGCCGGGCACGCTCGGCATGGCCTCCAGCGCCGCGACCAGGCTCTGCAGGTATTCCACCCACACCGGATCGCACTGCAGCGCGCCGGCATCGTCCTGGCGGGCCTGCACGCGCTGCACCAGCGGCAGCATCGCGCTGCCCTCGTCCAGCACCAGGCGCACGAAGCCCTCCTGGCAGGCCTGGCGCAGCACCACCTCCATCGTCTGCGTGCTGGCCGCGATGTCGTTGCCGCGGTGCTGGGCCCAGGCCAGCAGCAGGCGCAGCTTCATCGCGCGGCGCTGGCGGCCCGTGCGCTCGGCCACGCCCAGCTCGGCCTCGATCAGCGGGCGTGCGGCCTTCGCGTCTCCGAAGGCCAGCTCCCAGCGCAGGCGGCCCAGGGCCAGGGACTCCAGATCGTGCGAGGGCAGGCGCTGCACCAGCGCGTCCTGCCACAGGCCCGGCAAGTCGGCACTGGCCAGGGCTTCGCGCGCCGCACGGGCCTGGCCCTGCACGGTGTGGATGCGCGCCCGCTCCAGGCAGGCGGCCGCCACCGCGCGGGGCAGGCGGCGCTCATGGCCCAGGTACGCCAGGTCGGCCAGCATGTCCATCGCCTGGGCCGAATCGCCCCGCGCCTGGGCGATGCGCGCCCGCACCGCGTGGCCGATGATCATGTGGTCCGGCAGGCCGGCCCCGCTGGCCTGCGGCAGGTAGACGTTCAGGCGGCGCTGCGCATCGTCCAGCCGGTTGACCTCGTACAGGGCGCTGGCATAGATCACGCCGCCCCAGGTGTTGCCGTGAGAACTGTGGCCCGGCATGCCGCTGTCGCCCAGCGCCATGCGCAGGCGCGCCATGGCCTGGTGCAGGCGGGCCTCGTGCAGGTCCAGCATGCCTTCGACCGACTCGGTGTAGGCCCTTGTGAAGGCGTTGCTGTTGGAGGTGCGGCGCGCCCGGTCGAGCAACTGGTGCGAGGTGGGAGCATCGCCCAGCACCCAGGCCACGTGGGCCAGGATGTTCATCAGGCCGATGTCGGAGAAGGAGCAGCCCGTGGGCAGGTGCACCAGCGCCTCACGTCCCGCCACCATGGCCTCTTCGTAGTGGTCGGTCATGGCCAGCAGCAAGGGCCGCAGCGCACGCAGCTTGACCTGCACGTCGGCGTCGCTCGATGCATTGCAGCGCGCGCCCTCCAGCTGCGCGCAGGCCTGGGCCGGCCCGTGCACGAAGCAGGTGGCCCACACGGAGATCACGTCCAGCAGCGGGTGGTCGGCCAGGTGCGCCTGCGGGATCAGGCCGAACCACCGGTGCAGCAGGCGCATGCGCCCCTGCTCCAGGAAGCGCTGCGCGTGCTGGGCCAGCAGCGACAGCGCATGCGGCATGTCGCCGCCCTCGATGGCGTGGTCGATGGCGGGCACTGGCCGGCCGTTGGCCTCGTACCAGGCGGAGGCGGCCAGGTGCAGGCGCGTGAACTCGTGCGGCTGCTCGCGGGCCAGTTGCGCGCGCAGGAAATCGGCGAACAGGCTGTGATACCGCCAGCCCGGGCGACGCCCCGCCAGCGCCTGCGCGCCGTCGGCCGGCTGCACCGGGCGGATGAACAGGTCGGCCGATTCCAGGCGCTGCAGCATGCGCTCGCTGTCGGCCAGCGTCTGGCCCTCGGCGCGCGGCGCCAACGCGTGGCACAAGGGCGCATCGAGCTGGCCGAGCACGCTGGTGCGCAGCAGGAACTGGCGCACGTCCTGCGGCTGGCGCGCCAGCACGGCATCGGCCAGGTAGTGGGCCACGGCCTGGTTGGAGCCCGAGAACTGCGCGATGAAATCGCTGTCCAGCCCGCGCCGGTCCAGCGCCACGGAGGCCAGCCACAAGGGCGCGATCCAGCCGTCCGTCTTGCTGTGCAGCTGGCGCAGGGCCTCGTCGGGCAAGGTGCCGTTGCCACGCTGCTCGAAGAAGCGGCCCGCCTCTGCCAGCGTGAAGCGCAGGTCTTCAGCATCGACCTCCAGCAACTGGCCATGCGCCCGCAGGCGGCCCAGGCCCAGCTCGGGCACGTTGCGCGCCCCCACCACCACCTGGGCGCCGTGCGGCAGGTGCTCGATCAGCTCACGCATCATGCCCAGCACCGAGGGCTCGTGGATGCACTCCACGTCGTCCAGGAAGAGCACGAAGGGATGCTCGCAAGCCGAGAGCTGGTCCACCAGGCCCAGCAGACCACGCGCGCGGCCGCCGGCCA
>DXIO01000145.1 GCA_019112875.1 Candidatus Aquabacterium excrementipullorum | reverse complement strand
TCGGGCAGGCTCAGGTCCATCACCATGCAGTCGAAGGTGGTGGCCTGCAACTGGGCCAGGGCCTCGGCGGCCGTGGCCACGCCGGTGATGCTCACGTCCTGCGAGCCCAGCAACTGCTGGATGCTGTCGAGCTGGCGCGGGTCGTCCTCGACCACCAGCACGCGCTTGAGGCTTTGCGAGAACTTGGCCTCCAGGCGCTCGAAGGCCTCGACCAGTTGCTCGCGCTTGACGGGCTTGAGCGCGTAGCCCACGGCGCCCAGCTCCAGCGCCTCTTGTGCGTAGTCGGCCACCGAGACCACGTGCACCGGGATGTGGCGCGTGAGCGGGTTGCGCTTGAGCTGGTCCAGCACGCCCAGGCCGGAGTGGTCAGGCAGGTTGATGTCCAGCAGGATGGCGCTGGGGCGCAGGGTCTGTGCGGCGTGCAGGCCTTCGCTGGCGCTGCTGGTGGCCACGCACTGGAAGTGCATCTCGTGGGCCAGGTCGCGCAGGATGGCGGCGAAGCGCGCGTCGTCCTCGATGACGAGGATGTGGCGCGTGTCGGGCTGCAGGTTGTCGCGGTCGTCCTCGACGGCGCGGCGGATGCCCTGCGGCGCGGCGGTCGCGACCAGCTGGGCCGGCGGCTGCACTGGCGGCATGGCCGGGCTGTGTGTGAATGCCTGTGACGACGTGCCCGCACCGGTCGTGGGCGCCTCGGGCAGGCGTGGGGCCTGCGGCAGGCTGCCGGGTGCGGCTGTCGGCCGGCTGGTGCCGCCCTTCGCGGGCAGTGTCAGCGTGAAGACGCTGCCTTGGCCGGGCGTGCTCTGCACGGTGATGTCTCCGCCCAGCAGGCGCGCCAGATCCCGCGAGATCGACAGGCCCAGGCCCGTGCCGCCGTACTTGCGGTGGGTGCTGCCGTCGGCCTGGCGGAAGGCCTCGAAGATGATCTCGTGCTGCTGCGGCGCGATGCCGATGCCGCTGTCCTGCACGGCGAAGACCACGTGGCCGTTGTCGTCCGGTCGCACGGTCAGCGACACCTGGCCGCGCTCGGTGAACTTCAGCGCGTTGGACAGCAGGTTCTTGAGGATCTGGCCCAGGCGCTGGGCGTCGGTCTCGATGCGCTCGGGCGAGCCCGGCTCGATCGCGGTGGAGAAGGCCAGGCCCTTTTCCTCGGCGATGGGCCGCAGGGTGTTGGCCAGCGCCTCGATGGTGCGCGACAGCGGCACCGATTCGGTCACCATCTCCACCTGACCGGCCTCGATCTTGGAGAGGTCCAGGATGTCGTTGATCAGCGTGAGCAGGTCGTTGCCGGCCGATGAGATGGTCTGCGCGAACTTGACCTGCTCGGGCGTGAGGTTGCCGCCCTTGTTGTCGGCCAGCAGCTTGGACAGGATCAGCGCCGAATTCAGGGGCGTGCGCAGTTCGTGGCTCATGTTGGCCAGGAACTCGCTCTTGTACTGGTTGGCGCGCTCCAGTTCGGTGGCGCGCTCATTGAGGGCCGATTGGGACTGCGCCAGTTCGTCGCGCTGGTTCTCCAGCAGGCTGGCCTGTTCGGAGAGCTGCGAATTGGTCTGCTCCAGCTCGGCCTGCTGGGCTTCCAACTGGGTCTGGGATTCCTTGAGCACCCGGCTCTGTTCTTCCAGCTCTTCGTTGTTGACGCGCAGCTCTTCCTGCTGGGCCTGCAACTCTTCGGATTGGCGCTGGGTTTCTTCCAGAAGCTCTTCCAGGCGGGTGCGGTCGCGCGAGGCGCGCACGGCCACGGCCAGCGATTCGGAGATGCGGTCGACCAGTTCGCGGTCGGCGGCCAGCACGGGGTGGAAGAAGCCGAGCTCGACCACGGCATAGACCACGCCATCGACGCTCGCCGGGGCGATCAGCAACTCGGCCGGATCGCCACGGCCCACGCCGGAGCCCACGGGCAGGTAGCCCTCGGGCACCTTGCGCACGTGCAGGGGGCGATCGAGCGTCGCGGCCTGGCCCAGCAGGCCATCGCCAGGGCGCAGCACTTCATCACGCGCTTCGGGCACCAGGGCGTGCCCCGCGAATCGGCGAAAGCCCTCGCCTTCGGCGATGTAGACGGCACCCACCTGGGCATCGAGGTAGCCGGTCAGGAAGCCCAGCACCTTGTCGCCCAGCACGTTCAGGCGCTGCTCGCCCTCCAGCTGGCTGGCCACGCCCATCTGGCCCGCGCGGATCCAGGCCTCGGTCTCGCGGGTGCGGTAGTCGCGCGAGGTCATCGTGGCGGAGGCCGCCACCAGCATCAGCAGCAAGCCCGAGCCGGCGAAGGTGACGATGATGGTGAGGTCGGCGGCGGAACGCCATTCATCCTGCCGCTGGGCCACCAGCGTGCGCTCTTCCATCTGCATCTGCGCCAGCACGTCGCGGATGCCATCCATGGCCAGCTTGCCACGGTCGGATCGCACGATGGTCAAGGCTTCGCCGGTCTTGTCCTGACGACGCAGCTCGATGGTTTCACCCAGTTCGCTCATCTTTTCCTGCGTGAACTGCTGCAGGGTGCTCAGGCGCTGCTGCTGCGCAGGGTTATCGCTGGTCAGGTCTCGGATGCGCTTGATCTTGCCGGGCAGTTCGGCGCGTGCCGTGGTGTAGGGCTGAAGGTAGGTTTCCTGGCCGGTCAGCAGGTAGCCACGCTGGCCTGTTTCCGCGTCCTTCATGGTGGACAGCAGCGACTGCAACTGGTCCATCACGTCCATGGTGTGGTTGACACGTTCGGTGGTCTGGGCGCTGGACTGCAGCGCCTGGTAGGTGAAAAACGCGATCAGGAAGATCGAGATCACCTTGAGGATCACGGCCGCCATCGGCCCCGGAGGCAGGGGCGCGCCGCGTCGGCGGCCGCGCGCGACCTCGGCCTGCGTGGCCGGGTTGCCATGGGGGGCGGCGGCGCCGTGGCCTGCCGGTGTCTGCGAATCTGACGACATCAAAATGCTCCTCCTACCCGGTGTGGGTGCGGCCGATGGGCCGTCTTGACCGTGCCCCCGTGCGCGAGTGGAAGAGACCAGGCGCGGGGCGACGGCGGATCATACCGGCGGGCTATCAGGCCTGCGGGACATGGGGGATGGGCGCTGGCGGATTGAGGGCCGGGTGCGCGCGCAGCCCTGCCACCGCGAAGTCCACGAAGGCGCGGACCTTGGCAGCGGCCATCCGCCCTTCGGGGTAGACCAGTTGCACCGGGATGGGCGGTGGCTCGAACGGGGCCAGCACCACGCGCAGCCGGCCAGCGGCCACGTCGTCCGCCACCTGGTAGGACAAGGCACGTGCCAGGCCCTGGCCCGCCCTTGCGGCCATGATGCCCACCTCGCCGCCGTTGACGCTCAGCCGGATGCGGGGCTGCGCGCCTTGCTGCGGCTTGCCGGGCGACTTCACCGGATCCTGCACCAGGGACCAGCGTGGCGATGGCCCTTCGACGATGGACGAACCCACGGCCTCGTGCGCGGGCAGGTCATCAGGATGCAGGGGCTCGCCATGGCTGGCCAGGTAATCGGGCGAGGCGACGATCACCCGGCGGACCTCGCCCACCCGCACGGCGGTCAGCGACGAATCGGCCAGGTGGGCGATGCGCACGGCCACGTCCATGCCTTCATCCAGCAGGTTGACCAGCCGGTCGGCGAAGAAGGCCCGCGCGGTGAGCTGCGGATGCGCCTGCAGGAAACCCAGCAACAGCGGTGCGATGTGCATGCGCCCGAAAAGCACCGGCGCGGTCACGGTGAGATGGCCTTGCGGTGCCACGTGGGCCCCACCGGCCAGCGCCTCGGCCTCGTCCAGCTCGGACAGCAGGCGCCGGCAATCGACCAGGTAGCGCTCGCCCACCTCGGTCAGGCGCACGAGCCGGGTGGAGCGGTGCAGCAGGCGGGCGCCCAGGTGCTGCTCCAGCGCGGCCACGGCACGGGTCACGGCCGGTGCCGACAGCCGCAGTTCGCGGGCCGCCCCAGCGAAGCTGCGGGCCTCGGCCACGGCCGAGAAGATGCGCATTGATTGCAAACGGTCCATCGAACCATTGTTGCATTTCTTGCAATGATCAATTGTATCGATAGGGTATTCATATTTTCAGGTGAACTGAATAAGGTGGAGCCTTGGGTGCTGAACCGCAGCACCAACCCGCCGGAGCCGATGACATGACCGCCACCCTCGCCGCCAAGCCTGCCCAGCCCATCCGCCTGTACCACTTCGCCCTGTCGGGCCATGCCCACCGCGTGCAGCTCTTCCTGTCGCTGCTAGGGCTGCCGGTGGAGATCGCGCCCGTGAACGTGCTCAAGGGCGAGCAGAAGTCGCCCGAGTTCCTGGCGATGAACCCGTTTGGCCAGGTCCCCGTGATCCAGGATGGTGATGTGACC
>DXIO01000144.1 GCA_019112875.1 Candidatus Aquabacterium excrementipullorum | reverse complement strand
GTCCATCTTGTCCAGGGCTTCCTGCACGTAGTTCTCGCCGAAGCGGAACTGGCCGCAGGCGGCGGCCTGGCGCACGGCCTCGGGGCCGAAAGTCTTGCTCACGGCCAGCAGGGTCACGTCGCCTGGGGATCTGTCGGCAGCTTCGCACGCCTTCCTGATCCGGTGTGACACGAGTTGTAGGTTGTGGGAGATCATCGCGATAATGGGGTGATCATAGTGACGTCAGTCAGGCCAAACATCCATGGACATCACCCAACTGCTCGCGTTTTCGGTCAAGAACAAGGCATCCGACCTGCACCTCTCCGCAGGCCTGCCTCCCATGATCCGTGTGCACGGTGATGTGCGCCGCATCAATGTGGACCCGCTGGACCACAAGTCCGTGCACGACATGGTGTACGACATCATGAACGACGCCCAGCGCAAGATGTACGAAGAGACGCTGGAATGCGACTTCTCCTTCGAGATCCAGGGCCTGGCGCGCTTCCGGGTGAACGCCTTCAACCACAACCGTGGCTCGGGCGCGGTGTTCCGGACCATTCCCAGCAAGATCCTGACGCTGGAGCAGCTCAACGCGCCCAAGGTCTTCCAGGATCTGGCGCTCAAGCCGCGCGGCCTGGTGCTGGTGACCGGCCCGACCGGCTCGGGCAAGTCCACCACCTTGGCCGGCATGGTCAACCACCTGAACGAAACCGAGTACGGCCACATCCTCACGGTCGAGGATCCGATCGAATTCGTGCACGACTCCAAGAAATGCCTGGTCAACCAGCGCGAGGTGGGGCCGCACACCCTGAGCTTCGCCAACGCCCTGCGCTCGGCCCTGCGTGAAGACCCGGACTGCATCCTCGTGGGCGAAATGCGCGACCTCGAAACCATCCGCCTGGCCCTGACCGCCGCCGAAACCGGCCACCTGGTCTTCGGCACTCTGCACACCTCCAGCGCCGCCAAGACCATCGACCGCGTGGTCGACGTGTTCCCGGCCGCCGAGAAAGACATGGTCCGCGCCATGCTTTCCGAATCGTTGCAAGCTGTGATCTCGCAGACGCTGTGCAAGACCAAGGATGGCTCCGGCCGCGTGGCCGCGCACGAGATCATGATCGGCACCTCGGCCATCCGCAACCTGATCCGCGAGAACAAGATCGCGCAGATGTACTCGTCCATCCAGACGGGCAACAACATTGGCATGCAGACGCTGGACCAGAACCTCACCGACCTGGTGCGCCGCAACGTTATTTCCGCCGCCGAGGCGCGCGCCAAGGCCAAGTTCCCAGAGAACTTCCCGGGTTGAGCCCCCCGCATCGACGACGATAGACAGAGACAGGAAAAGGGATGAAGAAAAGCTTGTTCGACCGCATCATCGGCGTGGCCACCGGCGTTGAGCCGGCGTCACCCGCGGCCGACGACCCGGGCTTTTTCGCCACCCAGTTCCTGGAGCGCCCCGAGAGCGTGCGCGCCAAATCCGCCTGGACCGCCCGCGCGCTGGTGGTCGGCGCCCATGCTTTTTCGTCCGACGAAGGCTTCAAGGGCCTGGAGCGCGCCTGGGGCGGCGATCACTTCTTCGCGGCGCTGGATGCCCGCGAGCGCAAGAAGCTGGCCGCCGTGTTCGATTTCGTGGCGGTACCCGCCGGCCGCGAGTTGATCGTGCAGGACGAAAAGGGCGACTACGCCCTGGTCGTGCTCGACGGCGTCGTGGCGGTGGACCGCGTGCAGCCCGCGGGCGGCCGCGCCCGCCTGGCCGAAGCCCGCGAGGGCGACCTGCTGGGCGAGATGTCCCTGCTGGACGCGGGCGCGCGCTTTGCCTCCTGCCTCTCGCTCACGCCCTGCAAGCTGGCGGTGCTCACCACCGAGGCGCTGGACGATCTCTCCATCGAGGAGCCCCGCCTGGGCATGGCCGTGATGGCCTCGGTGTCGCGGCGGCTCTCCTTGCGCACCCGCCAGCTCAGCGGCAGACTGGGCGCATTGCTCGTCTCCGGCTGAGGGCTTGGGGTAAACCTAGCCCTGTCGGCCGGCTGGCGCGCTTTCCAATAGACGATACCGATTCTTCGCATCGACATTCAGCTCAGGAATTCCCAGTCATGGAACGCGATCAGGCCTCCAAATTCATCAATGATCTGCTCAAGCTGCTGATCGCACGCGGCGGCTCCGATCTGTTCCTCACGGCGGATTTCCCCCCGGCCATCAAGGTCGACGGCAAGGTGACCAAGGTGTCGCCCCAGCCCATGACGTCGTCGCACACGCTGGCGCTGGCGCGGGCGATCATGAACGACAAGCAGGCCGCCGAGTTCGAGCGCACCAAGGAGTGCAATTTCGCCATTTCGCCGGGCGGGGTGGGGCGCTTCCGCGTCAACGCCTTCGTGCAGCAGGGCAATGTCGGCCTGGTGCTGCGGGTGATCCCGGCGCAACTGCCCACGGTCGATGGCCTGGGCCTGCCCCAGATCCTGAAAGACGTGGTGCTGACCAAGCGCGGCCTGGTGATCCTGGTCGGGGCCACCGGCTCCGGCAAGTCCACCACGCTGGCCGCCATGGTGGACCACCGCAACGAGAACACCTACGGCCACATCATCACCATCGAGGACCCGGTCGAGTTCGTGCACCCGCACAAGAACTGCATCGTCACCCAGCGCGAGGTGGGCCTGGACACCGATGGCTGGGAGATCGCGCTCAAGAACACGCTGCGCCAGGCCCCCGATGTGATCCTGATGGGCGAAATCCGCGACCGCGAGACCATGGAACACGCCGTGGCCTTCGCCGAAACCGGCCACCTGTGCCTGGCCACCCTGCACGCCAACAGCGCCAACCAGGCGCTGGACCGCATCATCAACTTCTTCCCCGAAGAGCGCCGGGCCCAGCTGTTGATGGACCTGTCGCTCAACCTCAAGAGCCTGGTCTCGCAGCGCCTGGTGCCCAAGCAGGAGGGCAAGGGCCGCGCCGCCGCGGTCGAGATCCTGCTGAACACGCCCCTGATCAGCGACCTGATCTTCAAGGGTGAGGTCGGTGAGATCAAGGAGATCATGAAGAAGTCGCGCGAGCTGGGCATGCAGACTTTCGACCAGGCGCTGTTCGACCTGTACGAGGGCAACTACATCACCTTCGAAGACGCGCTGCGCAACGCCGATTCGGTCAACGACCTGCGCCTGCAGATCAAGCTCAACAGCGCGCGCGCCCGCAACACCGACCTGGGCGCAGGCACCGAGCACCTCAAGATCGTCTGATCCGGCGCCACAATAGGCCCCTGTCCGACACAGGGGCCTTTTCATGATCGCCGACAAGACCTACGAGCCCGTTCAACCGCTGCGCCTGGCCTTCCTGGGCCTGGGCACCATGGGCGCCCCCATGGCCGCGCACCTGCTGAAGGCCGGCCACCACGTCACCGTCTACAACCGCACCCGTGCCAAGGCCGATGCCTGGCTGGCCGAACTGGGCAACCCGCCGCACGCCCGCGTGGCCAACACGCCGCGCGACGCGGCCTACGGCGCCGACATCGTGCTGTCCTGCGTGGGCAACGACAAGGACCTGGCCGAGGTCGCCACCGGCCCCGAGGGCGGCTTCCTCTCGATGGACCGCGGCACGCTGTGGGTGGACCACACCACCACCTCGGCCCAGATCGCGCGTGACCTGGCGGCGTTGGGCAAGGTCAAAGGCATCACCTTCATCGACGCGCCTGTCTCCGGTGGCAACCTGGGCGCCATCAACGGCGTGCTCACCGTCATGTGCGGTGGCGAGCAGGAGGCTTTTGACCGCGCCGCCCCGGTGCTCAAGGCCTACGCGCGCGCCGTCACCCGCCTGGGCGAGCCCGGCGCGGGCCAGCTGGCCAAGATGGTCAACCAGATCTGCGTGGCCGGCGTGGTGCAGAGCCTGGCCGAGGCCCTGGCCTTTGGCCAGAAGGCCGGCCTGGACATGCACAAGGTGATCGAGGTGATCTCGCAGGGCGCGGCCAGCAGCTGGCAGATGGCCAACCGCGGCCCCACCATGGTGGACGACCGCTTCGACTTCGGCTTCGCCGTCGACTGGATGCGCAAGGACCTGGGCCTGTGCTTCGACGAGGCCCGCCGCCAGGGCGCGGCCCTGCCGGTCACCGAACAGATCGATGCGTACTACGCCGAGGTGCAGGCCATGGGCGGCGGCCGCTGGGACACGTCCAGCCTGATCCGCCGCCTGCGCTGAGCTGGACGCGCCCAGCTCAGATCAGCGCTGTTCGCTGGGGGACGAGGCGGGCTGCGCCGGTCCCTTGGGCGTCTTCTGGGCGAGCTCTTCCTCGCTGATGATATGGAAGACCTTGACGACCTTCTGCACGCCGCTCACGGTGGACGCCAGCTCGGCGCCACGGTTGGCTTCGCGCTCGGTCACCATGCCCATCAGGAAGACTTCGCCGCGCTCGACCACCACCTTGTAGGCGTTGGACATCACGTCGCGCGCATCCACCATCGAGGCCTTGACCTTGGTCTGCAGCAGCACGTCGTTGCTGCGCGAGGTCAGCGAGCTGTTGCCGGTCACGGCCAGCTCGTTCACCACCGACTTGACGTTCTCGGTCTGGGCGGCCGCCTGCTCGGCGGCCTGCTTGTCCGAATCGGAGGGCACTTCGCCGGTCAGCAGCACGACGCGGTTGTACGCATTCACGCTCACGTGGCCACGGTCGCCCAGGGCCGAGCGGATGCGGCTGGCGGCCTTGATCTCGATGCCCTTGTCCTCGACCTGCGTGCCGGAGGTGCGGCGGTCGGTGGCCATGAAGGCCCCGCCCACCGCGCCGCCCAGCACCAGCGGTGCGCAGGCGCTCATCAGGCTGCTGGCGGCGGCCACGAAGGCCAGTCGGGTCATCCATCGGGCCGCGCGCGCGCGGCGTGTCGTCAACATCATCACAGCTCCTCTCCAAGCAGGTGGGCATCCACCGCTTCGCTCAACAGATGCACGGCCAGCCAGGCCGTGCCGAACAGATGGGTCGGGTGGGTTCCCGGCAGCGGCACCCACACGTCGGTGTCCCGCACCATGGGGCCGAGCACCGAGGCGGCTTCGCCGGTCATCACCACCAGGGTCAGGTCCATGTCGCGTGCCGTTGCCGTGGCCGCGGCCAGTTCGCCCTCGGCCTGCTCCAGCGAGAAAGCCAGCCACACATCCCCTGGTTGACCCAAAGCACGCACCTGAGTTTCCAGGTGGCCGCTGTGCGCGGCCTGGCCCGGCCCCCAGGCGCTGCACACGGACAGCGCCGCCAGGGGAGGGCGCATGCGCCCCGTGCCCTGCACCAGCAGGTGGGCGGCCTGCTGCGCCAGCCACACGCCTTCGCGCTCACCGGCGCACAGCACGCGGCTGCCGCTGGTCAGGCCGTGCACGATGGCCAGCGCGGCCGCGTGCAGGTGCTGGGCCAGCCGGTCGGACGATTGGTACAAGGCATCGCCAGCCTGCGTGAAAGCCTGGGACAGGAAGGGTGGGGTCAACAAGGGATCAGACATGCCCGCCGATCATAAGTCAGCACTGCTCAGTCATCGGCCATGAAGGCTGCCGGGATCCAGTTCAGCGCCTCGCCTTCGATGGCCACGACATCGAAGCGGCAGGGTGGCAAGGTCCGCAGGGTCATCAGATAGTGGCGAGCGCCCAGGATGCAGCGCCGCTGCTTGCCGCGTGACACCGAGCCCGCCGCACCGCCATGGTCCGTATCGCGTCGCACGCGCACTTCGACGAACACCAGCGTGCCCTCGCGGTCGTTGTCGCGCATGATCAGATCCACCTCGGCGCCGCGCGCGCCGGGGCCTCGGGCCACCCGATAATTGCGTTCCACCAGCGTCAGCCCCTGCGCCTGCAGGTAAGCCAGCGCCTGGTCCTCAGCCTCATCTCCCCGGGATTTCGTCGTGACGGTCGATGCCACCTTGCTCCTCCAGACCGCGGCCATGGCCGCCGGCAGCCAGCAGTATCCCGCAGGCGCGCTGTATGTCGTCGCCACGCCCATCGGCAACCTGGCCGATCTGACCCTGCGCGCCATCCATGTGCTGGCGCTGGCCGACACCGTGGCCTGCGAAGACACGCGCATGACGCAGCGCCTGCTGCAGCACCTGGGCCTCGACAAACGCCTGATGGCCGTGCACGAGCACAACGAGAACGAGGCCGCCCAGGCCGTGGCCGACGCCTTGCGGGCAGGGCAGCGCGTGGCCTACGTCAGCGATGCGGGTACGCCGGGCGTGTCCGATCCCGGCGCGCGGCTGGTGCGGGCCATCCGTGCCGCCGGCCCGCGCGTGGTGCCCATTCCGGGCGCCAGCGCACCCGTGACCCTGGTGTCGGCCGCGGGCGATGTCGAGGCCCAGGGCTTCACCTTCGCGGGCTTCCTGCCGTCCAAGGGCGGGGCCCGGCGCGAGGCCCTGGCCGGGCTGCGCCGCCTGCCGGGGGCCGTGGTGCTGTTCGAATCGCCCCACCGCGTGGAGGATCTGGCGCGAGAGCTGGCCGCCATCGACCCGTTTCGCCTCGTCACCGTCGGCCGTGAACTCACCAAGCAATTCGAAGACATCGACACCGTGCCCGCGGGCGATCTGGTGCAGTGGCTGGCTCAGCCCAACCGGCAGCGGGGCGAATTCGCGCTGGTCTGGCATGCGCCCGCGAGCGATGCGCAGGCCTCGTCCGACGAGTTGCCCCAGGCTGTTCAGGAGGTGCTCGCGACCCTGTCCGAGCACCTGCCGATCAAGGAGGCCGCACGCCTGTTGGCCGAAGCCACCGGCCAATCGCGTAACCGACTTTATGACCAGGCACTCGCCTGGCGGCAGGCCCGCCAAAACGGAGACGACTGACGCCTTCGCGGAGCCTATTCCACGGTGCAGATCAAATAGGCGGAGATATCAAGCGTTGTCAGTTTTTAAGTGCGTTTTGCCACGTGAATGCGGGGCGGTGCAAACCCGGGAATCCAGGGTTCACCCTTGAGGGTGCGAATAACGACCTCCGAATAATCAAGGGCAACAGCACACCGCTGTGCACCAAGAGGAGAAAACGCATGAACGCTTTGAAGATTCGCCATATCGCTGCTGCTGCCGTTGCCGCCATCGCGGTCGCCGCAGCCCCCGCCCAAGCCGGCACGAGCGCCAAGACCAAGTACCCCGTGGTGCTGGTCCACGGCTTCATCGGTTTCGACAACATCCTGGGCGTGGTCAACTACTTCTACCAGATCCCCGGCGCGCTGCGCGATGAAGGCGCCACCGTCTACATCGCTTCGGTCAACCCGTCGCAGACCACCGAGTTCCGTGGTGAAGAGCTGAACAAGCAGCTCGACGCCTGGAAGGCTGCCAGCCCCTGGTACGCCAAGATCACGAAGTTCAACCTGATCGGCCACAGCCATGGCGGCCCGACCGTGCGTTATGCCGCTGGCACCCGCAGCGACATCGCCAGCGTGTCCACCATGTCCGGCACGCACTACGGCTCCAAGGTCGCTGACGAGATCCTGGCCGGCACCACGCCGGACGGTGGCTTCGACAAGACCGCCACGGCCGGCCTGCAACTGATCGGCTGGCTGACCGGCAACAGCACCTACAAGGATGCTGACCTGAAGACCGCACTGAAGGCCCTGACGCACGCCGACGCCGAGCGCTTCAACACCGAGTTCCCGGCCGGCCGCACCGCTGAATACCAGAACGGCCAGTACTTCTATTCCTACGCCGGCAACGTCGTGAAGACCAACGGCTGGGACGTCTCCGACGCCCTGCTGGCCTACACCGGCAAGTACTACGGCACGGAAGCCAACGACGGCCTGGTCTCGCCGGCCGAAGCCACCTGGGGCAAGACCATCGACCTGGCCCTGCCCTGGAACCACCTGGACGAAATCAACCAGGTCCTGGGCACCATCGGCAAGGGCGCGCCTGATCCCAAGGCTTACTACGTGAGCATCGTCAGCCGCCTCAAGGGCAAGGGCCTGTGATCCACAGGTTCTGCTGGTCGCGGGTCTGACCCGCTACCAAGCCCCTAAAAGCCGGTCCTTCGGGGCCGGCTTTTTTCATGGGCCCGCTGCACGCCGGGGCTCGCTTGCGCGGACATGAACCGAACGGGTTAGCCCCCTGATCGCTAACCCTGCTCCCACGGGCTAACCCAGGTAGCCCGGCGTCATCCGATGTGAACAATTCACGCCGCGCATTGATTTAACTTTTGACGATTAATGCGATTGATTAATTCGGATCGACGAATCCACCCTCGACGGAGAAACGCATGAGCCTGAACTTCACCCTGCGCGGTGCCTGCCTGGCCGCCGCCACCGCCTGCGCCCTCATGGCCGCACCTGCCGCCCACGCTGGCACCACCGCCAAGACCAAGTACCCGATCGTGCTGGTGCATGGCTTCATCGGCTTCGACAACATCCTGGGCGTGGTCAACTACTTCTACCAGATCCCTGGTGCCCTGCGCGATGAAGGCGCGACCGTCTACGTGGCTTCGGTCAACCCCTCGCAGACCACCGAGTTCCGTGGCGAAGAGCTGATCAAGCAGCTGCAGCAATGGGCCGCCAAGGATGGCGTCAAGAAATTCAACCTGATCGGCCACAGCCATGGCGGTCCCACCGTGCGCTACGCCGCCGGTGTCGTGCCCGCCATCATCGCCAGCGTCAGCAGCGTGGCCGGTACGCACTTCGGCTCCAAGGTGGCCGATGACATCCTGGCCGGCACCACCCCGGATGGCGGTTTCGACCAGGCCGCCACCGCCGGCCTCAAGCTGATCGGCTGGCTCACGGGCAACGCCAACTACCAGAGCGCCGACCTCAAGACCGCCCTGAATGCCCTGAGCACCCCGGCCGCTGCCGTCTTCAACGCCAAGTTCCCGGCCGGCGCGCCCACCAAGACCTGCGGCAGTGGTCCCACCACGGCCAAAGTCAGCGGCAACACCATCTATTGGTACTCCTTCTCGGGCACCTCGGTCAAGACCAACAGCGGCGACATCTCCGACGCCCTGCTGGCCTACACCGCCAACTACTTCGGCACCGAAGCCAACGACGGCCTCGTCAGCAAGTGCTCCTCGCACTGGGGTAACGTGATCAAGGACAACTACACCTGGAACCACCTGGACGAAATCAACCAGGTGCTCGGCGCGATCGGCAGCGGTGCGCCCGATCCCAAGGCCTTCTACGTGCAGCATGCCAACCGCCTGAAGTGGGCCTTCCTCTGAACCTGCCCTAAACCGCACGTTGGTGCGGTGGCGTGGTCATGAGGCCAAGGGTCAACCGGCTGGTTCGGTTGACCCTTTTGCACTTCACGTCAACCACCCATTCCAGGTGCGGGCAGGAACGGATTGAACCGATGACGCAGGGTGCGACCATAAGCACAAGAGCCTCGCCAGAGGCCTGAGGATCGAGCCAGGAAACAAGCGATGCAGGTACGAACGAAGTGGGTGGTGGCCTCCGTGGCCGCCGTGGTGATTCTGGGTGGCGCCTGGATGGCCCAGCGTGTCAGCACCGAAGGCGGTGGTGTGCGCCTGCTCGGTGGTGGCGAAGGCCATGGCCAGTCCGATGGCTGGGGCCTGACCGGTGCCAGTACCGCGCCGCAAGGCGCCGACGCCCCCCCAGCGCGCACCCCCGACCAGGTGCGCAACCGCCTGTTCAAGGAAGGCTCCTTCGCCGGCACCGAGCCTTCCGGCGAATGGTGCGTCACCGCCGACAAGCAGCTCAAGCCCTGCAAAGGCCTGCGCGGCCGCTTCGAGTACTACATCCTTGGTCTGGGCGAGGTCACCATCGCCGAGATTCGCGGCCTGGTGCAAGACGAGGCCCGCCGCGACCATGGCGACAAGATCGCGGCCGAAATCACCGACCTCTTCGACAAGTACTGGAAGATCCGCACCTACGACTGGAAGAACCAGTTCGTGCAGAGCGACCGCAGCACCTGGATGCCCGTCTTCGAAGAGCAGAAATCCGTGCGCCGCCAGATCCTGGGTCAGCCTTGGGCCGAGGCCTTTTACGCCGACGACGAGAAGCACTTCCTCGAGTACTTCGCCCAGCTCGAATCCGGCCAGCCGCCCCCGCCCGACATCGGCGAGCCCGTGCCCCAGATGGACGCGGGCAAGGATCCGGCCGCCGTGCGCGCCGAGCGCGTCTCCCGCTATGGCGAAGACGCGGCCGACCGCCTCGAAGCCGTCGACAAGCAGTGGGACGACTGGGAGCGCCGCCTGGCCGCCGCCCGCAGCGAGTGGGAGCGTCTGAAAGCCGCCAACAACCTCTCCGACAGCCAGCGGCAGGCCGAAATGCAGCGCTACGTCGACGAGCACTTCCAGGACAAGGACAAGATCCGCGTCAAAGCCCTGTTGCGGTATTGATAAACACGCCCCACACGCACCCAGGCCGCGCACAGACGCGGCCTTTTTCCTAGAATGGCCGAATGATCGCCGTCGACGCCACCATCGCCCGTCTCCAGACCGCCCGTGAGCTGCTGCTCGCCCCCTACGGCCTGGACGAATCCACCCTGCTCAAGGCCCTCAAGGTCATCACGGAGCACCGCGTCGACGATGCGGACCTGTACTTCCAGTTCACCCGCAGCGAGGGCTGGAGCCTCGAAGAAGGCATCGTCAAATCCGGCAGCTTCAGCATCGACCAGGGCGTGGGTGTGCGCGCCATCGCTGGCGAGAAGGTGGCCTTCGCCTACTCCGACGACATCTCCGAAGCCGCGTTGCTGGATGCCGCCCGTACTGTACGCACCATCGCCTCCGCCGGCCAGAGCCGCAAGGTCAAGGTGGGTGAGCACCGCGTGGCCCCCAGCCGCAGCCTCTACCCCGAGCTGGACCCCATCGCCACGCTCGACAGCGCCGCCAAGGTCGCTCTGCTCGAGAAGGCCGAGGGCCTGGCCCGCGCCAAGGACCCTCGCGTCGTGCAGGTGATGGCCGGCCTGGGCATGGAATACGACGTGGTGCTGGTCGCCCGAGCCGACGGCACCCTGGCGGCGGATGTCCGCCCTCTGGTGCGCCTGTCGCTCACCGTCATCGCCGAACAGGACGGCCGCCGCGAAGTCGGCTCCTCCGGCGGCGGTGGCCGCTACGGCCTGGCCTACTTCACCGACGACCTGCTGCAGCAGTACGTCGACCAGGCCGTGCATGCGGCCATCGTCAACCTCGAGGCCCGCCCCGCCCCCGCCGGCGAGATGACGGTGGTGCTCGGCAGCGGCTGGCCCGGCATCCTCCTGCACGAGGCCGTCGGCCACGGCCTGGAGGGCGATTTCAACCGCAAGGGCTCCAGCGTGTTCTCCGGCCGCCTTGGTCAGCGCGTGGCCGCCAAGGGCGTCACCGTGCTCGACGACGGCACCATCGCCGACCGCCGCGGATCGCTCAACATCGACGACGAAGGCCAGGCCACCCAGCGCACCGTCCTCATCGAAGACGGCATCCTGCGCGGCTACATCCAGGACGCCACCAACGCCCGCCTGATGAAGATGGCGCCCACCGGCAACGGCCGCCGCGAAAGCTACGCCCACCTGCCCATGCCGCGCATGACCAACACCTACATGCTGGCCGGCGACAAGGATCCCGCCGACATCGTCGCCTCCATTGACCGAGGCCTGTACGCCGTCAACTTCGGCGGCGGCCAGGTCGACATCACCAGCGGCAAGTTCGTGTTCTCGGCCAGCGAGGCCTACTGGGTCGAGAAGGGCAAGATCCAGTACCCGGTCAAGGGCGCCACTCTGATCGGCAACGGCCCCGACGCACTCACCCGCGTCAGCATGATCGGCAACGACCTGCAACTCGACAGCGGCGTCGGCACCTGCGGCAAGGAAGGCCAGAGCGTGCCCGTCGGCGTGGGCCAGCCCACCCTGCGCATCGACGGCCTGACCGTCGGCGGCACGGCCTGATCCGGGCCCGCGCCATTCTTTTTGCAACACCCTTGACCACTGCACAGAAACTCGTGCATAATGCAAGGCTTCGCTGAGTAAAAGGCTGTTTGCCAGCCTAATGCCCTCGGCCAAGGCGGTTCTTGCCCCCATGCACAGGGGTTCAGAGCTGTCGGGCTGCTGTGGTGGGTGATTCCAGGCAAACAGCCGTTAGTCAGATCCGCCCGATCCACGGGCCCAAGACTGTCCAGTCGTTGTTGCGCAGATGTTGCGTAGCCGATAGGTGCAAGTTGGGGTAAAAAATGATCCAAATGCAATCGCGACTCGATGTCGCTGACAACACGGGTGCCAAGAGCGTCATGTGCATCAAGGTGCTCGGTGGCTCCAAGCGTCGTTACGCCGGTATTGGCGACATCATCAAGGTCAGCATCAAAGAAGCTGCGCCTCGTGGTCGCGTCAAAAAGGGCGAGGTCTACAGCGCCGTGGTGGTTCGTACCGCCAAGGGTGTTCGCCGCCAAGACGGTTCGCTCATCAAGTTCGACGGCAATGCCGCCGTGCTGCTCAACGCCAAGCTGGAGCCCATCGGCACCCGCATCTTCGGCCCGGTCACGCGTGAACTGCGTACCGAGCGCTTCATGAAGATCGTGTCGCTGGCCCCTGAGGTTCTGTAAGCCCCGGCTTACTTGGTGGCATAGCAAAGGACAGCTCCCATGAACAAACTCCGCTCTGGCGACCAGGTCATCGTGTTGACCGGTCGTGACAAAGGCAAGCGCGGCACCATCTCTGCTCGCGTCGATGCCGATCATCTGTTGGTCGAAGGTGTGAACGTTGCCAAGAAGCACGTGCGCCCCAACCCCATGAAGGGTACGACCGGCGGCATCGTCGACAAGACCATGCCGATCCACCAATCCAACGTGGCGATCTTCAACGCCGCTTCGGGCAAGGCGGATCGCGTGGGTATCAAGCTCCTGGCTGACGGCAAGAAAGTGCGCGTCTACAAGTCCAGCGGCGAAGAAATCAAGGCTTGATAGAGGTAAGCCATGACGCAACAAACTGCTCGTCTGCAAGACTTCTACCGCGAAAAAGTGGTGCCTGACCTGGTGGCCAAGTTCGGCTACAAGTCGGTGATGGAAGTGCCCCGCCTGACCAAGATCACCCTGAACATGGGTGTGTCCGAGGCTGTCTCCGACAAGAAGGTCATGGAACACGCCGTGGGCGACCTGACCAAGATCGCCGGCCAGAAGCCCGTGGTCACCAAGTCGAAGAAGGCCATCGCCGGCTTCAAGATCCGCGAACAAATGCCCATCGGCTGCATGGTCACCCTGCGTGGCGTGCGCATGTTCGAATTCCTGGACCGCTTCGTCACCATCTCGCTGCCCCGCGTGCGTGACTTCCGCGGTATCTCCGGTCGTTCGTTCGATGGTCGCGGCAACTACAACGTCGGCGTCAAAGAGCAGATCATCTTCCCGGAAATCGAGTACGACAAGATCGACGCGATCCGTGGTCTGAACATCAGCATCACGACGTCCG
>DXIO01000143.1 GCA_019112875.1 Candidatus Aquabacterium excrementipullorum | reverse complement strand
CACCGTGGCGCGTGCGCAGGCGGCTGGTGCGCGGGTCGTGCCGTTTCAATGGGTGGATGACTTCTCTGCGGCGCGCAATGCGGCCCTGGCCTTGACGCAGGCCCCGTGGCGCCTGGTGCTCGATGCCGACGAATGGCTGGCCGAAGGGGGGGAGTGGCTGCGTGAACTGCTTAAAACGCCGCCGGACTTCGTGGGCCAGGTCGCCGTGGACAGCGACTACGACGACAACGGTGAGTTGCGCCAGGCCGTCAGCTGGATCTCGCGCTTGCTGCCCGCTGGTGTCCACTATGAAGGCCGCATCCACGAACAGGTGGTGCATGGCTTGCCGGTGCAGCGGGTGCCGGTGCGTGTGGGGCACGACGGCTACCGCGCCGCACAGCAGCAGCGCAAGGGCGATCGCAACCGCGTGCTGCTGCAGGCCGCGCTGCAGGCTACCCCTGATGACGCCTACCTGCACTATCAGTTAGGCAAGGACTGGGAAACACACGAGGCCTTCGAGCAGGCAGTGCAGTACCACACCCAGGCGCTGGCGCTGGTGCCGGCCAGCGCCCCCTGGCGCCACGACCTGCTCACTCGCCTGCTGTTCTGCCTGAAGAAAACGGGCCGCCACGCCGAGGCCTTGCAACTGGCCGAAGCCGAACTGCCGCACCACCAGGCCAGCCCCGATTTTTTCTTCGCGCTGGGCGATGTGCTGCTGGACTGGGCCGCGCAGGAGCCCGATCGTGCCGGCGACTTGCTGCCGCTGATCGAATCAAGCTGGCTGCGCTGCCTGGAGATCGGCGAGGCACCCCAGATCGAAGGTGCCGTGCAGGGGCGCGGCTCCTGGCTGGCCGCGCACAACCTGGCGGTGTTCCATCAATGTCTGGGGCAGGAGGATGCGGCGCAGGCCTACCTGGCGCAAGCCGCTGAATCGCGCCAGCAGGCCGACGAATCATCTGCCCATTGACGGGCATGCTGCATGCCGCGCCTGTTCAGAACAGGCGCTGGCCCGTCAGCCGCTCGTGCTCGCGCAATGCAAAACGGTCGGTCATGCCGGCGATGTAGTCGGCCACGGCACGGTGAAGGTCTTCGCGCTCGGCGAAGGCGGCCTGCATCTCGCGTGGTTGTTCCACATAGGCCGCGAACAGTTCGCTGATCACCTGTTTGGCGCGCGCCGTGGTGTCGTTGACCTGCGGATGCCGGTACAGCTCCTTGAACAGGAAGCGCTTGAGCTGGGTGCTGCCGTCGCGCATGCCGGCGCTGAAGCGCACCAGCGGCGGGCAGCGACGCGCCTGATCAGCGTTCACGGGCATGTGTTCGGCGATGGCCGCGCGCGTGGCGTCGATCACGTCGTACACCTGTTGCGAGAGCATGCGCCGGATGCTGTCGAACAGCAGGCGCCGGCCGCGCACCTCGGGGTATTCGCGCAAGGTCTCGTCGCGGAAGTGCACGAACAGCGGCACGGCCTCGAACTGGTCGAGCGTGACCAGGCCCGAGCGCACACCGTCGTCGATGTCGTGCGCGTTGTAGGCGATCTCGTCGGCGAGGTTGCACAGCTGAGCTTCCAGGCTAGGCTGCGTGCCGTCGATGAAGCGCCGGCCGATGCCGCCGGGCTCCTGCACCTCCAGCAGCTCGGCGTTGCGGCGCGAGCAGTGCTTGAGCACGCCTTCGCGCGTCTCGAAGGTCAGGTTCAGGCCGTCGTAGGCGGGGTAGCGCTCTTCCAGCGCGTCGATCACGCGCAGCGACTGCAGGTTGTGCTCGAAGCCGCCGTGCGCGGCCATGCATTCGTTCAGCGTGTCCTGGCCGGCGTGGCCGAAGGGGGTGTGGCCCAGGTCGTGCGCCAGCGCGATGGCTTCGACCAGATCCTCGTTGAGGCCCAGCGAGCGCGCGATGGAGCGGCCCAGTTGCGCCACCTCCAGCGAGTGTGTCAGCCGTGTGCGGAACAGATCGCCCTCGTGGTTGAGGAAGACCTGCGTCTTGTAGACCAGCCGCCGGAAGGCCGTGCTGTGCACGATGCGGTCGCGGTCACGCTGGAAATCGCTGCGCGTCGGGGCGGCCGCTTCGGGGTGACGCCGCCCCCGCGTCCGTTCAGGATGACTGGCGTAGGGGGCGAGCCACATGGCGTTGCTGAGCTTGTGCGCCGTTGATCAGGTGTGCGCCGCGATCACGTCGCGCACCACGCTGTCGGGCGCGGGCCGCATGCCGGCTTGCCCCAGCGGCCCGATGACGACAAAGCGGATCTCGCCATCCTCGGCCTTCTTGTCGACCTGCATCAGCTCGATGTAGCGGTCGGCGCCCAGGGCCGGGCCGCGCACGGGCAGGCCGGCGCGTTCGATCAGCTGGCGGATGCGGCGCGAGGTGGCCTCGTCGATCAGGCCCAGGCGGGCCGACAGATCAGCAGCCATCACCATGCCGCAGCCCACGGCCTCGCCGTGCAGCCAGGCGCCGTAACCCATGCCGGCCTCGATCGCGTGGCCGAAGGTGTGGCCGTAGTTCAGGATGGCGCGCAGGCCGGATTCTTTTTCGTCCTGGCCCACCACCCAGGCCTTGATTTCGCAGGATCGGCGGATGGCGTGGCGCAGCGCGGCGCGGTCGCGGGCCAGCAAAGCGTCCATGTTGGCCTCCAGCCAGCCCAGGAACTCGGCATCGGCGATGGGGCCGTACTTGATCACCTCGGCCAGACCGGCCAGCAGCTCGTTCTGCGGCAGGGTGTCGAGCGTCACCAGGTCGCAGACCACGCGCTGGGGCTGGTAGAAAGCCCCGATCATGTTCTTGCCGGCCGGGTGGTTGATGGCCGTCTTGCCGCCCACGCTGGAATCGACCTGCGCCAGCAAGGTGGTCGGCACCTGCACGAAGGGGACCCCGCGCATGTAGCAGGCGGCCGCGAAGCCGGTCATGTCACCCACCACGCCGCCGCCCAGGGCGTACAGCACGGTCTTGCGATCAGCCGCCTGTTCGAGCAGTTCGGTGAAGATCTGGTTCAGCGCGGGCCAGTCCTTGTACTGCTCGCCGTCGGGCAGCTCGGTGATCAGCACCTTCTTGTGGTGGCTGGCCAGCGCCTTTTGCAGGCGTGCCGCGTACAGCGGGCCCACCGTGGTGTTGGTGACGATCAGCGCGGTGGAGGATTTGGGCAGCCCGGCGTAGGTGGCGGGCTCATCGAGCAGGCCCTCGCCGATCAGGATGTCGTAGCTGCGGTCGCCCAGGTCGATGGGCACGGTGACATTGGCCGCAGGGGTGCCGGATCCGTTGGTGGGCGAAAGCTGCGCGGGGGTCGATGCCATGGAAACCTTGTGTGCCCGACCTGGCGCGCGCGGGACGCTGCCCGGGGCGGTCGGACCCTGAAGTCCCTTGGGCCCCCTGGTGCGGCTACCCAGCGCGAGGCGTGGGGCATCATCTGTGAATAGGGTGACGAGCCTGAACCCCGGCACTGAAGGCAAACGGTTAGGGCTGCTTCGTTCCCGACCTGACCCGGTTGGCCGCGCCCCCATGCGGGGAGGCCCGTCACCGACCATTGTAAGCCATGCCGAAAGACCGCGGCCCCGGCCTGTCGTGAAACAGCGCCGGGGCCGCGTTGACGCGCAAAGCCGCGGGGCTTATTCCTTTTCGCCCAGCAGCGCGGGCTTCAGCGTCGAGTCGGCCGGGCTGGCGCCCAGCCAGATCTTCAGGATGGCGTTGTAGAAGGCCGGGTCGGGCAGGGCGGTGCCCACCGTCTTGCCGTTCACCTGGAAGGTGGTGTTGCTGCCGTTCCAGTCGCCCAGGATGGTGTCACCCTTCTTCAGGCCGCCCACCTCCTCGAACAGATCGCCCAGCTTCACCAGCTGGTTCACGAACTTGGCCTTCTCGTCCTTGTCCAGGTTCTTGTTGATGCCGGTGAGGAAGGCCTGGCCGAACTCTTCGCCGCTCAGGTCGCGCAGCATCACGATCTTGAAGCGCTTGGGGCCTTGCAGGGCCAGGATGCCGTCGGTGGTGTTCTTCTTCTCGGGCAGGTACAGGCCCAGGGCATAGACCTTGAAGATGGCCTTGACGCGCAGGCCGGCGCCGTTGAGCACCAGGTTTTTGCCGGCGACCGTCTGGCTGTCTTCCAGCTTGACGCCGCCGACCTCGACGGCTTGGGCGGGCATCGCCGCGCTCAGGGCCAGGGCGGCAGCGGTCAGAACGGAGAGGGTGAAGCGTTTCATGGTCTGTCCTTGTCGTTTGAATCGAGAACTGAATCGTCCTGCCGGGACGCGCGGTTGATACGTGTGTATTGAACGTGCTGGCGCGGCCTCCGGTGGACACCGGTGGTCATTTCACAACCAGGGGTTTGCCAGCATGGACAGTGGGGTTGATCCAGGAGGATCAGGCCGATTGCGGCTCCAGCCCCGCCTCTTCGTGGCCGGGCTCCAGCTTGAACACGCTCACCACCTGCGCCAGGCCGGCGGCCTGGTTCTGCATGGACTCGGCAGCCGCGGCGGCCTGTTCCACCAGCGCGGCGTTCTGCTGCGTCACGCTGTCCATCTGCAGGATGCTGCGGTTCACGGCCTCGATGCCTTCGCTCTGCGAGCGGCTGGCCTCGGTGATCTCGCTGATGATGTTGCTCACGCGTTGCACGCTCGACACCACGTTCTGCATGGTGCTGCCGGCCTTGGTGACCAGCTGGCTGCCCAGTTCCACCTTCTCCACTGATTCGTGGATCAGGGTCTTGATCTCCTTGGCGGCCAGGGCCGAGCGTTGCGCCAGGGTGCGCACCTCGCCGGCCACCACCGCGAAACCGCGGCCTTGTTCACCAGCCCGGGCGGCTTCCACCGCCGCGTTCAGCGCCAGGATGTTGGTCTGGAAAGCGATGCCGTCGATCACGCCGATGATGTCGACGATCTTGCGTGACGAGGCGTCGATCGAACCCATCGTGTCGACCACGCGTGACACCACGTCGCCGCCCTCTGTGGCGATGGTCGAGGCCTCGCTGGCCAGGTGGTTGGCCTGGCTGGCGTTGTCGGCGTTCTGGCGCACGATGCGAGTGAGCTCGGTCACGGCGCCCGAGGTCTGCTGCAGCGAGGCGGCCTGCTGTTCGGTGCGGATCGACAGATCGGAGTTGCCCGAGGCGATCTGCGTCGAGGCCGAGGCGATCATCTCCGTGCCCTGGCGCACATTGCCCACGATGCCCTGCAGGCTGCGGTTCATGTGGTCCAGCGCCTGCATCAGCTGGCCCGTCTCGTCCTGGCTGCGCGTGACGATGGTGCTTGTCAGGTCGCCCTTGGCCACCTGCTGCGCGATCTTCACGGCCCGGTTCAGCGGCAGGGTGATGCTGCGGGTGGCCAGCAGGGCCACGACCACGCTGATCAGGGCGGCGGCCACGGCCAGCGCGAGGATGAAGGCCATGGTGCTGCGGGCCTGCGCGGTGGAGTTCTCACCGGCTTCTTCCATGCTGCGGTTCTGTTGCTCGATCAGGTTGTCCAGCGCGGCGAAGTACTTGGTCTGGGCCGATCGCACCGAGAACAGGAACTTCGTCATCGCGTCTTCCTTGAGGTTCTCGTTGATGAGCCCCACAAACGCCTTTTGACCTTTCAGCGCCTTGGCGCGCAGCGCTTCCATCGTCTTGAGCATCTCCTGGCCCTGCGGGTCGGTGATCACTTGATGGAGCTTGGCGACGTTGGCCTCGTGGATCTTGTTGTACTTCTCGATGTTGGCCAGTTCGCCCTTGATCTGCTCGTCGTCGGTCATCACCAGGATGCTCAGCATGCTGCGCGACATCTCGTTGAGGTCGGCCTTCATGTTGTTGGCGATCACCGTGCGCGGGTAGGTGCTCTGCGTGAGGGATGCCACCTCGCCGCTGAGGCTCTGGATGCGCATCAAGGCCAGGCCGGCCAGCAGAACGAGCAGGGCGATGACCAGGCCGAAGCCGATGGTCAGGCGTTGTCCGATGCGGATGTTGCGGATGTTCATGCGTCAGTCTTGTCGTGGGCGCCTTGGGGGTGATGCGGGCCCCTCGGTGCGGTCGAACCAATTGCGCTTTTGGGGGCCTCGGCCCTTACAGCGGCATTCGAGGTGTTTTCGGCCAGGAAATGACAAAACTGAACCCGAGGAACATCCCGGATCCGGAATCAGGACGAAGCGTGGGTTTGTTCACGCTTCAAAAGCAAAGAGGCCCGAAACGGGCCTCTGTTTTGCTTGTCCGGTCAACGTTGTCCGTTGATCGTTTGCGGTCAGCGCAATTGCAACTCGTCGCCGTCGAACGTGACGTTCAAGGGCTCGATCACTACGCGTTTGGGGCCTTCCTCCACACGGCCGGCCACCCAGGCGTCGATGCCCAGGCTGCGGGAGATCTCGACGGCGCGCTCGGCCTGGTCGGCGGCCAGGTACAGCGCAAAGCCCGCGCCCATGTTCAGCGTGCCGTAGGCCTCGTGGTCGTCCAATTGGCATTCGCGCTGCATGAAGTCCAGCACGGCCGTCTTGGGGGGAACGTTGGTGATGCGGTAGGTCAGGGTCTTGCCGTGGCGCATCAGCTTGCGCCAGCCATGGCCCGTCACGTTGGCGCAGTAGTGCGGCACGATGCCGTCCTGGGCCAGGGCTTCCGTCACGGGCGAGTACAGCACGGTGGGGGCCAGCAGGGCCTCGCCGTAGGTCTGGCCGTTGCCGATGTCGGTCAGGTAACCCTGCGGCAGGCGCTCGGCCAGCTTGCGCGCCAGCGAGAGGCCGTTGGCGTGGATGCCGCTGGCCGCCAGGAAGACGATGGCGTCGCCCGCGCCCAGCTTGTCGCCCACGGACAGCCGGCTTTTGGGGCTGATGATGCCGGTGCACGAGGCGGCCAGGTCCACGCGGCCATCGGCCACGATGCCGGCCAGTGCGGGCGTCTCGCCGCCGCCCCAGGCCACCTGGCAGGTGTCGCAGGCCTTCTTCCAGCCGGCCACCAGGGCCTGCGAGCGCTGCGCGTCGTTGAACCAGTCGGAGCCGCCGGCGGCCCAGTAGGCCTGCACCACCAGGGGCGTGGCGCCCACGGTGATCAGGTCGTTCACCGCCATGGCGATGGTGTCCTGCGCGATGCCGTCGTAGTAGCTCTTGCCCGTGAGTGTGGCCATCTCGTCGGCCACCAGCGTCTTGGTGCCCAGGCATTCCACGATCGAGGCCAGGTACATCGGGCCCACGTCGACCACGTAGGCCGATTCACCGCGCGAGGCGCCCACTTCGCTGAAACCGTGGCCGCCGAGGTGGGCGCCGGTGGCTGCCGCCGCACGCTGCGCCGCGATCTTCAGCGGGTCGATCAGGTCGTAGTTGACGCCAGCCTGGTCGTAGGTCAGCGGGGTGTTGGTCGGGGGCGTGGTCGAGCTCATGGGGCGGTGGCGGCAGGAAGGCAGCGGGATGCCGTGGTCGCGGCAAAAGCGAGATTATCCGTTAGCCGGCCTCGCCCGGCACGCTTCAGGTGCTCCCGAGGAGCAGATAACCCATGATGGTGGCGACCGCAAGGGCTGGGATCGCATACAGGTGGAATGCCATCCAGGCTTTGCGGTCTCCTGACAGGCGCAGTGCGATCAGATTCGCCAGGGAACCGATCATCAGGCCGAATCCACCGACGTTGACGCCATAAGCCATGACGCGCCAGTTGTCGGAATATTCGGCCAGCGCGATCGCCGCCGGAACATTGCTGATGAACTGTGAAAAGCCGACGCCCGCAAAGTACAGGTGCAGAGGCTGGGTCAGCCCGAGGCGTTGGAACATGTTCTTGATGGCCTCTGTGTCGGTGAGCAGGCGCAAATCGATGAACATGAGGATGAAAACGAGCAGCAGCCCCCAGTCGAGTTGCGACACCATGCGGGGACGCAGGATCAGGAACACCGCGAGCAACGCGCATGCCGCCGCGCCCGGGTAGTGCAGATCGACGGCGACGAGAAAAAGCGGAAACAGCGTCACCGACAACAAAATCAGTCGGGTGTCCAGCGGCTCGCGCAAGAGCTGATCGGGTGACTGCACCTGCCGGGGGCCAAAGACGCAACCGGTCAGGAGCAGCAGCGCGGCCATCATCAGTGCAACCAGTGGGAGCATGTGCAGCACAAAGTCGACGAAGGAGACGCCGGAGCGCTGCCATAGAAAAATGTTCTGCGGATTGCCTATCGGCGTCAGCGCCGAGCCCACATTGACCGCCAGGGCCTCGAACACGATGAGCTTGGTGGAGGCCATGCCTGCGAGTCGGCACACCCCCAGCGTCAGCGGGATGACGACGAACAAGGCCACATCGTTCGTCAGCACGGTGGACAGAAGCGCCGCAGTCGCCACGAGGCTCAGCGCGACCGCGCGCTCGGTGGCCATGATCCGGACGATCTTGAGGCCCAGCCAATGCAGTGCGCCACTGATCTCGAGACCTTTCGTCAGCAGCAAGAGCCCTGTGAGGGACGCGATGGTGGGCCAATCGACCAGTTGCGGATAGCGTGCAATCTTGCCCGGGTTCATCGCGGTGAACAGGGCCAGGCAGGCCAGCAGGATCAAGAAGAGATTGTCTTTGCGAAGCTTGCGCAGCAAATTGCCGAGAAAATTCTGCACGAAATGTCCTAGGGCGGGTCGCGTGGCGGATGGCGCCGGAATGGCTCGGGTGTGCCGATGAGTTCCGGGATCACTGACTGATCTTCAACGCTTCCTCGACCTGGTATTCGAAATAGCGCTGGCCCGAGAAGGCGATGGTGGCCATCAGCACGCCGGCCCCCAGCACCAGGGCCAGCATCACGGCGATCACGGCTGGCCAGCCGGCTTCGGGCGCGTCGGCCCGGCCCACCAGCGTGGGGTTGTGGCGGGCGTGCCAGCGCTCGTCCGGCGTCAGGCCGATCAGGATGGTCTGCAGCATGGCCGTGGCGATGGCCAGGCCCAGCAGGGGCATCAGCACCCAGGCCAGGTGGTCGTCCTGGCCCAACAGGTCCATGCGGTGCAGGCCCCACAGCCCCAGGATGGTCGGCAGGGGGTAGCACCAGCCCCAGGGATCGCCCAGGCCGCCCAGGTAGAAGCGGTGCAGGCCCAGTGGGCCGCCGAGCAGGCCAAGCCAGGCCGCCAGCGTCTTGGACCGGTACCGCTGGCCCGGCGCCCCTGCGGCGGATGGCGTGGTCAGGGGCGCGGTCGTGGCGGCGGCGGACGATGTCGGGATGCTGCTCATGGTTCTCGGCGGCGTTTGCCACGGGTGGGCTTCCTCGCTATAATGCTCGATTTTCCGGCTTGGGCAGTCCTTGAGGCTGCACGTATCTAGTCAAGCCGGGAGGTTGGTGTTTTGGGTTCAGGTGTGCGTGACCGCGTGACTGCGTGGTCGGGTTCTCCGTCCCAGGCGCCTCTTGACGGTCCGTGCGCGAGTGTCTCCCCGTGTTGGCCGTCGCATCATCATCCTGAAGGACACATCATGGTCGTGATTCGACTGGCTCGCGGCGGCTCCAAGAAGCGCCCGTTTTTCAACATCGTCGCCGCTGACTCGCGCAACCGTCGTGACGGTCGCTTCCTCGAGCGCGTGGGTTTCTACAACCCCGTGGCTTCTGGCAAGGCTGAAACCCTGCGCGTCGCATTCGACCGCCTGGAATACTGGGTTGGCAATGGCGCCCAGGTCTCGCCGACCGTGACCCGCCTGGTTCGCGAAGCCAAGGCCAAGGCTGCTGCCGCTCCCGCGGCCTGAGTAGCCGCCTGATCGATGACCGAGCGCGCGGTGGCGTCCACGCAGGGACTGGTGCTGGCAGACGGCACCCCCTGGCCCGAAGATGCCATCGAGGTGGCTCGTGTCATCGACGCCTGGGGCGTCAAGGGCGGCATCAAGCTGCATCCCTTCTCATCCGACCCCCAGGCGCTCTTTTGCACCAAGAAATGGTTCGTGCAACCGGCAGTGCCTCAGGCAGGCGCCGTGCGCAAACCCACCGCTCCGGCTGGTGCGGCCACTGGTGCCGCGACCGCCATCCCGGCTCGCAAAAACACCGCCTCCACCGCCTCTGCTGACAATCGCGCGCCGGTTCGCCTGAGCCAGCCGGCCTTGCTGCGTGTCAAATCCGCCAAGGAGCAGGGCGACGTCATCGTGGCGACCATCGATGGCCTGGACGATCGCAACGGCGCGGAGGCCCTCAAGGGCGCGCGCGTGTTCGTGTCGCGTTCCGCCTTTCCCACGCCTGACAGCGATGACGAGTTCTACTGGATCGACCTGATCGGCCTGAACGTCGTCAACCGCGAAGGCCAGTCGCTGGGCACCGTGGTCGACCTGCTCGACACCGGCCCGCACTGCGTGCTGCGCTGCTCGCTGCCGCCCACCGAGACGGCAAAGCCAGGTGATGCGGCCGAGCGCCTGATCCCCTTCGTCTCCGCCTACATCGACAGGGTCAGCCTGGCCGAGCGTCTGATCGTGGCCGACTGGGGCCTGGACTACTGAGTTCGGGCCGGGCGCCATGCGCTTCGACGTCATCACCCTGTTCCCCGAGCTCTTCGAGCCCTTCGCCCGTGTGGGCGTGACACGCCGCGCCTTCGAGAACAAGGCCGTCGATGTGCGCCTGTGGCCGCTGCGCGATTTCGCCGAAGACACCTACCGCCGCGTGGACGACCGCCCCTTCGGCGGCGGCCCCGGCATGGTCATGCTGGTCGAGCCGCTGGCGCGCGCGCTGTCCGCCATCCGCGCCGACCAAGAGGCCGCTGGCGGCCCGCGCCTGCCCGTGATCCTGTTCAGCCCGGCCGGCAAACCGCTCACGCAGCCGCGTGTGGAAGCCTTGGCCGCCTCCCCGGGCGCCGTGCTGCTGTGCGGCCGCTACGAGGGCATCGACCAGCGCTTCATCGACGCGCATGTCGATGAAGAAATCAGCCTTGGCGATTACGTGCTGTCCGGCGGCGAGTTGCCGGCCCTGACCCTGATGGACGCCGTGGCGCGTCTGCAGCCGGGCGTGCTGCACGATGCGGCCTCGCACCAGCAGGACAGCTTCTCGGACGGCCTGCTGGACTGCCCGCACTACAGCCGCCCCGACGTGCTGGGCGAGGCACTGAGCGCCCAATTGCCCGGCGCCGACGCGGCCGTGCCGCCCGTGCTGATGTCCGGTCACCATGCGCAGATCGCCCTATGGCGGCGCCAGCAGCAGCTGTCCATCACCTGGCAGCGCCGCCCCGAGTTGATCGACGCGGCACGCCGGGACGGCCGTCTGTCAAAAGCAGATGAGCAGTTCCTCAAGACTCTGCTATAATCTTCGGTTTCGCGATCCTCTGCCTGGCATATCTGCTGAATTCTCAAGCGCAAGCACGATCGTTTTAGGAGCACTCCATGGATCTGATCCGTCAGCTCGAGCAAGAAGAAATTGCTCGCCTGAACAAAACCATCCCCGCGTTCGCCCCTGGCGACACCGTGATCGTCAACGTCAACGTGGTTGAAGGCACCCGCAAGCGCGTGCAGGCCTACGAAGGCGTCGTGATTGCCAAGCGCAACCGCGGCCTGAACTCCAGCTTCATCGTCCGCAAGATCTCCAGCGGCGAAGGCGTGGAGCGCACGTTCCAACTGTACAGCCCGCTCATCGCCTCCATCGACGTCAAGCGTCGTGGTGACGTGCGTCGCGCCAAGCTGTACTACCTGCGTCAGCGCAGCGGCAAGTCGGCACGTATCAAAGAGAAGCTGGCCTAAGCTTTTCTTGTGCCTGGCGGCCTTGTGGTCGCCACACGAAAAACCGCCTCGGCATCCGCCCAGGCGGTTTTTTCGTGCCCGAATTCCTGTGCATGCGGCCTGCGTACCGGGTGCTTTCACCGAGCCCTGCTGCCCATGCGGGATGACACCTTTGGCTACCATCTGAGTCATGGCCTTGCCCCTGCCTTTCGATCCTCGAACCGCCGCCTTGCTGCCGCCCGTCGACGACCTGCCTTTGGTCGATCCGGCGCGCCTCACGCCTGAAGCCCTGCGGGCGCGTTTCGCCAACCCGCCCGAGTGGCAGGCCGACACCGAGGTCGAGCGCTTCTGGCGCGCCGCGCAGCCGGTGCCGGCCGCGGTGCTGATTCCGCTGGTGATCCGGCAGGTGGCTACGGCAGGCGAGCCGGCGGTGCTGTCCGTGCTGCTCACGCAGCGCACGGCCCACCTCAAGGCGCACGCCGGGCAGGTGAGCTTTCCCGGCGGCCGCAAGGACGAGGGCGACGTCGATGCCAAGGCCACCGCCTTGCGCGAGGCGCAGGAGGAGGTCGGCCTGCCACCCGAGCGCGTGGAGGTGATCGGCGAGTTGCCGCCCTACATCACGGGCACGGGCTTCGTCGTGACGCCGGTGGTGGGCCTGGTGCATGCCCGCCCTGATGAAGGCGTGGCGCTCGAGCTCACACCCGAGCCCTGCGAGGTGGCCGAGATCTTCGAGGTGCCGCTGGCGTTTCTGATGAACCCGGCGAACCACCAGCAGCGCGCCGCGCTGTCGGGGGAGATGGAGATGCGCTACTTCTCGATGCCCTGGCGCGCGCCTGGCCGCGACGAGGACTTTTTCATCTGGGGCGCCACCGCCGCGATGTTGCGAAATCTGTACCGTTTCCTGGCGGCCTGAAGCGGGCAGCGGGCGGCCCCGCTATGATCCGGGCATGAGCTTTTTCGCCGTGCTGTTCGCCCTGTTGATCGAACAGCTCAAGCCCCTGCCGAACCACAACCCGGTCCACCAGGGCCTGACGGCCTGGGTGCGCTGGGTCGGTCGCAATTTCGATGCGGGCGCGCCCGTGCACGCGCGGGTCGTGTGGGCCATCACCGTGGTGGCGCCGGCGCTGCTGATCGGCGTGGCCTACGTGGCCATCAACCACTACAGTACCGTGCTGGCGCTGGTGTGGGACGTGGTCGTGCTGTACATGACGCTGGGCTTTCGCCAGTTCAGCCACCACTTCACCGCCATCCGCGATGCGTTGGACGAGGCCAAGGAAGACCGTGCCCGTGAGCTGCTGGCCCAATGGCGCCACGTGGACGCGAGCGATCTGCCGCGCCGCGAACTGCTGCGCCATGTGATCGAGTATTCGCTGCTGGCCGCGCACCGCCACGTGTTCGGCGTGTTCTTCTGGTTCGTGGCGCTGTCCACCGTGGGCCTGGGGCCCATGGGGGCCGTGATGTACCGCATGGCCGAGTTCACCAGCCGCTACTGGGCCTACCGCAGCCATGTCACGGGCGCCACCACGCACGATCGCCTGAGCGTGTTGTCGGGGCGGCTGTTCGACCTGATCGACTTCCTGCCCTCGCGCCTGACAGCCTTCGGCTTCGCCGTGGTCGGCAACTTCGAAGAGGCGATCGAATCCTGGCGCCGTTACGCCACACTGTGGACCCAGGCCAACGAAGGCATCATCCTGTCCGCCGCTGCCGGCGCGGTGGGGGTGCAACTGGGCGGGCAATCGGCGCCCGCGGCGGGGCAGGACGTGTCCCGCACGCTGAGCGAGGGCGACAGCGCCGAGGCCGCCGCAGCCGTGGGCAGCACGGCCGGTGTGCTGCCGCAGATGGATCACCTGCGCAATGTGGTGGCCCTGATCTGGCGTTCGGTGGTGCTGTGGATGCTGCTGCTGGCGCTGCTGTCGCTGGCCAACCTGATCGGCTGATCCCTGGCCGCTTGATCAGCCACCGACCTTGGCGATGGTGCCCTGTGCGCTGGCGCAGAGCTTCTCGGTGCCCAGCAGGCGGCTGAAGCCCTGCGAGGCCCGCCCCCCCGCGGCCGATGGCGAGCATGTCCATCTGGCGTGTCTTCGGTGATCGTGGGCCTCAGGCGGCCTTGATGTTCATCGTGATGCGGGCGTGGAAGACCTTGGTGCCCTGCTCGTCGAAGATGTCCACGGGCACCTCATGGTCGCCGGGCTCGTTCCAGGGCACGTGGCTGCCATCGGCCACGGCGCGCACGCCGGTCTTGGCTTTGGCCAGGTACTGCACCGTCATGCCCTTGGGGATCCAGCGGTGGCCTGCGGGAACGGACGCATCCGTCATGGTGCCGGCGACCAGCTCGGCCGCGTTGCACAGCGCGATGGCGTGCACGGTGCCCAGGTGGTTGGTGATCTCGCGGCGGAAGGGCACGGTGGCTTCGGCGTGGCCGGCGCGCAGCGCGGTGAAGCTGGGCGTGATGGTGCTGAAGTAGGGCGCGAACTGGCAGACGGCGGCGGTGAACTGCTCGGGGCCGGCGCTGTTGTACAGGGCGAGAAGCTGGCTCATGGAGGGCTTTCTGGGAAGGATGCGTTGATGCGTAAAGGGCTGTGAGATCAGTCAACCTGACCCTCAAATCGGTCAACAGAATAATATTCTGGAATATTATTCGGTGTCAAATACGCATCCATGAACCGGTCTTGTTCTTGTGCGAGGTGTTGTCGATGAACGCGGGGGTGTCTGTGGTGCTGGAGCGCGCCTACCCGGGCGCGCGGGCGCAGCTCAAGCGCCGCATCCTGGGCGGCGCGCTGGCCTGCTTCAACGAGCACGGCATCGAGCCCACGACCATCGAGATGCTCAAGGAGCGCTGCGATGCGAGCGTGGGTAACCTGTACCACCACTTCGGCAGCAAGGAGGGGCTGGTGGCGGCGCTGTTCTTCGCGGCGATGGACGACCAGGCGGCGCTGCGCGAGCAGTGGTTCTCGAAGGCCGAGAGCCTGAAGGACGGGGTGGCGGCGCTGGTCTACAGCTATGTGGACTGGGTGGTGGCGCAGCCGGAACTGGCGCGCTATGTGTTCCAGGCGCGCTCGGCGGTGGCCAAAGGGCCGCATGGGGCCGAGCTGTTGCAGCGCAATCGTTTGCTGGGCAAGACGCTGATGGGGTGGTTCACGCGGCCTGAGCGGGTGGTGCAGTTGCGGGAATGGCCGGCGGAGTTGTTTCCGTCGCTGATGATCGGGCAGGCGGAGAACTATTGCCGGGCTTGGTTGTCCGGGCGGGTGAAGTCGTCGCCGGCGCAGTATCGGGAGATGCTGGCGGAGGCGGCCTGGAGCTCTGTGGCGCGGCCGGTCGAAGGCTGATGCCTGGGGGCGATCAATGCGCCCCCAACGCCCGCGCCTTGTGCAGCCAATCCCGCAACGCCCCCAACATGTCCGCCTGGCTGAAAGAACAGCTCTCCTCGGTGAACAAGGCACTGGATTCCAGCTGACTCAGCACCCGGTCCAGCACATCCAGGTAGCGTGGCGGCAGCGCCGGTTGATGCTGCTTCGCGGCCTCGCGCCACTGGTTCGCCAGAGCCTGCATGCTCAAGCTGCCTTGCGCAGCATCGTCCAGCGTGGGTTCCAGGGCAGAAAGATGGTCGCTCATAGGGTGGTCCTGAGGGCGGCAAGGATGGGGGTATTTTTCACCAGCGCGGCTGGCTCAATTCGTCGAACAGGGCGGTGTACAGGCTCAGGCGCATCTCGCTGATCTGCCCTTGCGCCACCGCCGCCTGCACCGCGCAACCCGGCTCCTGCCGGTGCGTGCAGTTGTGGAAGCGGCAATCGTTCATGTGCGCAGCGATGTCGGGCATCAGGCGCTGCAGTTCGGTCGGCGCGATGTGGTGCAGGCCGAACTCCTGGAAACCGGGTGAGTCGATCACGGCGCTTTGGCGTGTGTCATCGAGCCAGTACCAGAGGCTCGATGTGGTCGTGTGCCGGCCCGAGTTGAGCGCCTGCGAGATTTCGCCCACTTCGGCGCGGGCGTTGGGCAGCAGCGTGTTGATCAGCGTGCTCTTGCCGGCGCCCGAAGGGCCCAGCACCAGCGTGGCCTTGCCGTCCAGCAGCGGTGCCATCTGCGCGCGCGCGGCTTCGGTCTCCTGCTTCAGCGACAGTTCGACCACCGGGTAGCCCATGGCTTTGTAAGGCGCCAGGCGCTCGCGCGCGGTGGGCGTGCCGGGCAGGTCGATCTTGTTGAGCACGATGGTGGCCGGGATGTCGGCCGAGCGGGCGGCGATCAGCGCGCGCGTGAGCTGCGCCTCGCTGAACACGGGCTCCACTGCGATCCACATCAGCAGTTGATCGAGGTTGGCCGCGAAGGACTTGCTGCGCCATTCGTCCTGCCGGTAGAGCAGGTTGCGGCGCTCGGCCACGGCAATGATCACGCCCTCGTCGCCGCCTTCCAGCGTGTGCTGCCAGCGCACGTGGTCGCCCACCACGGCCTCGCTCTTCTTGCCGCGCGGGTGGCAGATGAGGCGGCTGCCGTCGGTGGTCTCGATCACGACATGGCGGCCGTGGGTGGCCACGACCAGGCCTTCTTCACCGACGTCGGCGCCTGCACCCTTGCTGCCTTTGGCACGTCCGCCACGGCCCGCTGCGCTCGCGCGCTTCATGAGGCCAGGGCGTCCACGCGGGCGGCGCAGATGAAATCGTTGATCGACAGGCCGTTCACGGAATGCGTGTTCCAGCGCAGGGTGCAGAGGTTGTAGCTCACGGCCATGTCGGGGTGGTGGTCCTGCTCGTTGGCGATCCAGGCCACGGCGTCGACGAAAGCCATGGTGTGGTGGAAATCGGCGAACTTGAAGCGGCGCTCCAGTGAGCCATCCACGACGGCCCAGCCGTTGACCTGTTTGAGCAGATCGGCCTGCTCGGCCGTGTCCAGGGGCTGTCCGGCCTGATGCTGGCAGCGCTGGAGGTGCAGGGGCGTGCTCATGGCAGGGGCGACAACGTGGGCAGCATGGAGAGCTTGGACAGCAACGTCAACATCAACATCGTGGACATCAGTCGATCATCAGGCCGGCTGGGTGCGCAGGGCCGCCAGGCGCTCGGAGGCCGGCGGGTGCGAGTAGTAGAAGCGCACGTACAGCGGATCGGGGGTCAGCGTGGAGGCATTGTCGTCGTAAAGCTTGACGAGCGCACGGGCCAGATCGCTGCCCTGGGCGTGGGCGCAGGCGTAGGCGTCGGCCTGGAACTCGTCGCGGCGCGAGAAGGTGGCCATCAGGGGGGCGGCGAAGAAGCCCGCCAGCGGCACGACCATCATGAAGAGCAACAGCGCCAGCGCGTCGTTGGGGGCATCCAGGTTGGGGCGCACGCCCAGGCCCACGTAGAAGCCCAACTGCTGCGACAGCCAGCCCAGCAGGGCAAAAGCGCCCAGGCTGATGGCGAACAGGCCGATCATGCGCTTGAGCACGTGCTTGTGCTTGAAGTGGCCCAGCTCGTGCGCCAGCACAGCCTCGACCTCGCCGGGGTTCAGGCGCGCCAGCAGCGTGTCGAAGAAAACCACGCGCTTGGCTGCGCCCAGGCCGGTGAAATAGGCGTTGCCGTGGGCCGAGCGGCGGCTGCCGTCCATGACGAACAGGCCCTTGGACGCGAAGCCGCAGCGTTGCATCAGGCCTTCGACGCGGGCCTTGAGGGCCTCGTCCTGCAGGGGCTGGAACTTGTTGAACAGGGGCGCGATCACGGTGGGGAAGATCACCATCATCAGCAGGGAGAAGCCCGTCCAGGTGGCCCAGGCCCACAGCCACCACAGGCTGCCGGCCGCGCCCATCAGCCACAGGATCAGCGCCGCGATGGGGCCGCCGATGGCGACGCCCAGCAGCATGCCCTTGAGCTGGTCACCCAGCCAGAGCTTGAGCGTCATGCGGTTGAAGCCGTGGCGTTGCTCCAGCCGGAAGGTGTTCCACAACTCCAGCGGCAGCTCGATCACGGCGCCGATGACGGAAAACGCGGCCAGCAGGGCCAGTTGGTAACCCAGCGGGCCCAGGGAGGGCAGCCAGGCCTCGACCAGCCAGGCGTTGAGGGCATCCAGCCCGCCCAGCAGTGTCCAGCCCAGCAGCACGGCGCCGCCCACAGCGGTGGACACCATGCCGAAGCGCAGCTTGGCGATCGTGTAATCGGCGGCGCGCTGGTGGCTTTCCAGCGTGATGGTGTCGGCGAAGGGGGCGGGCACCTGGGCCCGGTGCAGCGCCACGTGGCGCACCTGGCGGCTGGACAGCCAGAACTTGACCAGCAAAGAGGCCACCAGCAACAGGGCCAATGCCAGGGTGACGGCTTCCGCGGGAACAATAGGGGTGTTCATAGGGCGCAAGTGTACGATCCGCCCCAACCCGCCTGCCTCACAATCGAGGGTAGGCTAGTCACTACCGAGGTTTCATGAGCACCGCCAATCCCACCGCCGCCCTGGCTCCCAGCGAGAACAACCTGATCTGGATCGATTTGGAGATGACGGGGCTCAAACCGGAAAGCGACCGCATCATCGAGATCGCCGTGGTGGTGACCGACCCGCACCTGAACGTGCGCGTGGAAGGCCCGGTGCTGGCCGTGCACCAGAGCAACGAGACGCTGGACAAGATGGACGCCTGGAACAAGGGCACCCATGGCAAGAGCGGCCTGATCGACCGCGTGAAGGCCTCGACCGTGGCCGAAGCCGAGGCCGAGCAGCAGGTGATCGACTTCCTCAAGAAGTACATCGGCGCCAACAAGTCGCCCATGTGCGGCAACTCGATCTGCCAGGACCGCCGCTTCCTGGCCAACTACATGCCCAAGCTGGAAGCCTTCTTCCACTACCGCAACCTGGACGTGAGCACGTTGAAAGAGCTGGCACGGCGCTGGAAGCCGGGCCTGAGCGAAGGTTTCAAGAAGGCGCAGAAGCACACCGCGCTGGCCGACATCCACGAGTCGATCGAAGAGCTGGCGTACTACCGCGAGCACTTCCTGGTGAAGTGACGCGGTTTGGCTGAGGCGCTGATGGCCCTCAGCCAGCGTCAAGCAGGTCGCAGCACCAGCTTGGCGTGCAGCCCGCGGCCCTCGGTGTGAGGGCTGATCAGCTGCAGGGTGCCGCCCATCTGCCGCGCGATGGCGCTGACGATGGCCAAGCCCAGGCCGTGGCCGGGCGAGGGGCTTTCGCCGCGCTCGAAGGGCTGGCGAACGGTGTCCAGGCGGTCCGGCGGGATGCCGGGGCCTTCGTCGATCACCTCGATGGACGGTAGCGGCGTGATGCGCACGGTGACGTGCTGCGTGGCGCCGCTGTGCAGCAGAGCGTTTTCAATGAGATTGCGCAGGGCGATGCCCAGGGCGTCCAGATCCCCTTGAACCATCACGCTCTCACTGGCCAGGGTGTCGCCGCCCGCGTCGTCCATGGCCGTGACGGGCAGTTCCAGCTGAAGCCGGGCCTGCTGTTCTGGCTGGTTGAATTCTTCCAGCACCAGCTGGGCCACGTCGACCAGATCGACCGGCTCGGTGTGCTGGCCCACGCCCGCGTCGGCGCGTGAGAGCTGCAGCAGCTTCACGCACAGGTGGTGCAGGCGGGTGAGCTGGCGGCCCAGCGCTTCGATGCGCTGCAGCATGGCCGTGCGCTCCTCGCCCTGCATCGTGGTGCTGTGCGTGAGCTCGTGCACCAGGCGCTGCAACTGCGCCTGCGCGGCCGCGATGGGCGTGCGCAGCTCATGCGCGCTGTTGGCGGCGAAGGCGCGTTCGGCCTGGCGCACCTGCGTGAGTCGCTCGAAGAGCTGGTTCAGGCCCTCGACCAGCGGTGTCAGTTCAAGCGGCAGGCCGGTGACGACCACCGGGTCGAGTTCGCCCAGGTCGCGGGCGCGCAAGTCTTGATTGAGGTCGTCAAGCTGGCGGAAGACGCGGCGAAGCAGCCAGGTCAGCGTGAGCGCGGTCAGGGGCAGCAGGGCCAGCAGCGGCAGCAGCAGCGCCTGGGCGCCGCGCAACAGGGCTTCGCGGCGGTCGTACATGGGCGCGGCCACCACGGCCACGCGGTCCAGGTGCGGCGCGGGCAGCACGACGATGTGCCAATCACCCTCGCTGATGGACAGGTGCTTCGTCAGGGGCGCCAGCGGCGTGGCGGGCGCCTGCTGCGTGCGCCAGACCAGGCGGCCATCCTTGGTGTAGACCTGCATCAGCATGGCCTGCTCGTGCGTGATCGCCGGGTGCGGCAGCACGATGGTGGTGCTGCCGGACGAGGGCGGCGTGGGCAGCAGCAGCAGCGTGGTGGCGATTTCTTCCTGCGCCGTGTCTAGCACGCGGTTGGTCTCCATCCACTGGGCGTACAGCGCCAGGCCGGAGCCCAGCAGCCACAGCCCGGTCATCGCGCCGAGCAGGCGGTTGCGAAGCCGCCGCTCCAGGCTCCAGCCCTCAGAGGTCCAGTCGGTAGCCCAGGCCACGGTGCGTGCTGATCAGTTCGGTTCCCAGCTTGCGGCGCAGGCGGCTGATGATGACTTCCATGGAGTTGCTCTCGGCCTCGATGCGGCCGGGCTGGAACAGCGCCGTGCGGATCTGCTGGCGCGACAGCGTGTGCCCCGGGCGCGCGGCCAGGCAGGACAGCAGCGACCATTCCATGGCGGTGAGCGTGACCTGGTGGCCGTCCAGGCGGGCCACCTTGTTCTCGAAATCGAGCGCGACGCGGTTGGTGCGCAGCACGGGCGCCTGGCTCAGGCCGACGCGGCGGCTGACGGCTTCCATGCGGGCGACCATCTCGTCGAGGTCGAAGGGCTTGACGAGGTAGTCGTCGGCGCCGGCCTGCAGGCCCTTGATGCGGTCGCTGATCTGGTCGCGCGCCGTGAGCATGAGCACCGGGCGGCGATCGCCCCGGGCACGCCAGTTCTTGAGCAGCTCGATGCCGTCGCCATCGGGCAGGCGCAGGTCCAGCAGGGCCAGTTCGATGTCGGGTTGCGCCATGGCCCGGTCGGCCTGTTCGCAGGTCTTGAACCAGCTCACGGTATGGCCCTGGGCTTCCAGGTGTTCGGCCACGGCCTGGCCAAGGTCGATGTCGTCTTCGAGCAGGAGCAGGTGCATGGGCGTGGCTTGCGTGCGGCGCAGCTGAGGGGCGCTGGCGAGACCCGTGGATGGGATTGTCATCACTTCGAGGGGGTGTTGGTTCATGCCCCGTTCACGCCAGGGTGTTGCGCCATCGGGCAGCACGGGGCTGCTAGAGTGCGCGGTTTCGCGCCTTGGCGGGCCTGGATGGGGCTCATGGCGGTTTGGTGTGGACGGGTTTGAAATGAGTTCCCTATCGACGACAACGCCGCAGGACGGCGATCGGCTGACACAGACCCCGCAAGCGCGGGAGGCGTGGCGCATCGTGAGATTCGACCCACCTTTGACGCCACCGGCCATCGATCATCCGCGCGAGGATCGGCGCGAAGTGGGATGCCCGATGCGCGAGACCTGGACGCTGTACGAATCAGGGCCGGATGGGGTGTCCGCGGGCATCTGGACCTGCGAGATCGGACGCTGGCGAATCGCCTTTGCGCCCCGTAAACACGAGTATTTCTTCGTGCTGGAGGGGCGGTTGCTGCTGCATGACGACGAGGGCGGCGTGACCGAAGTGGTGGCCGGCCAAGGGGCCGTGATTCCGGGTGGATTCGAGGGCGCGTTCGAGGTGCTGGAACCGGTGCGCAAGCACTTCGTGGTGGTCGAACGCTGAGCCTTGACAGGCGCCTGACCGGCGCGCACAGGCTGAACGAGGCTGAATGGACTCGCCGGCTGCGTCAGGCGGGGTTCAGCTTCGGCGTCAACTTCAACGGAAGGGCCAGGCGTTCACCGCCTGGGCCAGCCAGTCGGATGGGGTGCCCGCCTCGGTCGTTGGCAGGCCGAGGGCGGCGCCCGCGTCTTTCAAGGCCTGGAGCACCTGTCCGGATGTGTGGGTTTGCAGTGCCGCTGCGCCGTGCTGCTTGGAGAGCTTCTCGCCACGGGCATCCAGCACCAGAGGCGTGTGCAGATACCGTGGTGGAGGTACGCCCAGCAGGTGCTGCAGCCATTGCTGGCGCGGCGTGTTGTCGGCCAGATCCTCGCCGCGCACGATGTCGGTGATGCCTTGCTCGGCGTCATCGACCACCACGGCCAGCTGGTAGGCCCACAGGCCATCGGCGCGGCGCGCGACGAAATCGCCGACCTCGGTGTCCAGGGCTTGCTGCTGATCGCCCAGGCGGCGGTCGTGCCACGGCCAGAATGCTTGCGGGCCTTGCGGCACGGCGACGCGCCAGGCGCGGGCCGGCCGGCCTTTCAGGCCATCCTGGCCGGGCGCCGAGGGGCGGCAGGTGCCGGGGTAGACCAGCTCGCCGTGGCGCGGCTTGACCCAGCCCAGGCGGGCGTGTTCGGCGGCGATCTCGGCGCGGGTGCAGGCGCAGGGATAGGCGTGGCCTGCGGCAAGCAGTTGATCGAGCGCGCGTTGGTAGGCTTCACCGCGCCGGCTCTGGTAGATCACCTCGCCATCGGCGTGCAGACCGCAATCGGCCAACTGCCGCAGGATGGTCTGGTCGGCGCCGGGCTGGCACCGAGGTGTGTCCACGTCTTCGATGCGCACCAGCCACTGGCCGCCATGGGCGCGCGCATCCAGCCAGCTGGCCAGCGCGGCCACGAGCGAGCCGGCGTGCAGCGGGCCGGTGGGCGAGGGCGCGAAGCGGCCGATGTAGCGTGAGCCGACGGGGGGCGTCGGTGCTTCGGCCGCAGGTGGTGCGGGGAGGCGGCTCATGTCAGCCTGGGTAGCCTGATGGGAGGGCAGGGCCATCGGTCCGTCTTCGATCAAAGGCTGTCAGCTCAGGCAAGGCACGCTCAGCAGCGCTTCCCGCGTGGTCGGGCTGCTCAGTTGCGACAGCCACCAGGCCAGCGCCTTGCCCGGTTGGGGCCCCACCTGCCGCCAGGCGTAATGCGCGCGGGTGACGCGCGGCGGCTGGGCCACCTCCTTGCGCAGCAGGCGGCCGGCGTCCACATCGCCCTGCACCATGTATTCGGGCAGGAAGCCGCAGCCCAGGCCGCGCCGAAGGGCCTCGAGCTTGTCGCCCATGGTGGACACGGTCAGCACGTCCTGGCCTGGCAGGATGCCGACGGTGGCGGTTTCGGCGTGGCGCGTGGTGTCGGCCACGGCGATCACGCGGTGGCCGGTGAGCTCGGCCGCGCTGATCGGCTCGCTCTGCTTGGCCAATGGGTGAAACGGCGCGACCACGAAGACGAACTCGACATCGCCCAGCGTGTCCATGTGGATGTCGCTGATGCCGGGGCGGCCGGCGCTGATGCCCAGGGCCAGGTCGGCATGGCCCGAGGCCAGGGCTTCCCAGGTGCCGGTGAGCACCTCGTCGCGGATCTTCAGGCGCGTGGGCGGCGAGGTCTCGTGGAAGGCCTGCACCAGGTCGAACAGCGGGCCATGGCTCACGATGCCGTCGACCGCGATGGTGAGCTGCGTTTCCCAGCCCGAGGCCACGCGCTGCACGCGGTTGGCCACGGCGTCCATCTGGGCCAGCAGGCGGCGGCCTTCGTTGAGCAGCTCCTCGCCGGCGGCGGTGAACTGGGCCTGGCGCGAGCGGCGGTCGAAGAGCAGCACGTCCAGCGCGTCTTCCAGCTGGCGCACGCTGTAGGTCAGGGCCGAGGGCACCTTGCCCAGCTCGCGCGCGGCGGCGGCGAAGCTGCCCGTGCGCTCGATGGTGTCCATCATCTCCAGGGCTTCCGGGGTCAGCACGTGGCGGCGGTGGCTCATGGGCCGGGGTCCTTCTGCGGATTCAAATTAATCGAATGATGCCATCAGCGGCTTGCGACGGTGGGTGCGCCGCGCGCTCCTACAGTGAATCCATCGAGATTGGATGCACACGATGAGGAGCCGCGCATGAAGACCCTGCGACGCAGCGATGACCGGGGCCAGGCCGACCATGGCTGGCTGTTCGCCCAGCACAGCTTCGCCTTCGCCGAATACCGCGACCCGAAGCACATGGGCTTCGGCCCCCTGCGCGTGATCAACGAAGATCGTTTCGCGCCCGGCCGGGGCTTCGGCATGCACGGCCACCGCGACATGGAGATCCTGACCTACGTGCTGGAAGGCGAGTTGGCCCACAAGGACAGCCTGGGCCACGGCACCACCATCCGCCCGGGCGACGTGCAGCGCATGAGCGCGGGCACCGGCATCCAGCACAGCGAGATCAACCCCAGCCTGTACGACGAACTGCACCTGCTGCAGATCTGGCTCCTGCCGAATGTGCTGGGCGTGAAGCCCGGCTACGCGCAGCAGCATTTCAGCGCCGAGGACAAGCGTGGGTGCCTGCGTCTGGTGGCCTCGCCCGATGGCGCCGAGGGCTCGGTGAGCCTGCACGCCGATGCGCGCCTGTACGCGGGCCTGTTCGATGGCGACGAGACGGCGAAGCTGGCCCTGGCACCTGGCCGCAAGGCCTATGTGCAGATCGCCCGGGGCCGCATCACCGCCAATGGCGAGGTGCTGGACCAGGGGGATGCGCTGATGCTCGAAGGCGAGAGCCTGCTGAGCCTGTCCGAAGGGCAGGGCGCGGAGGTGCTGGTGTTCGATCTTGGCGAGGCCGATCCAGCGGTCCGCCAGATCTGAGCATGCCGCTTACTTGACGTCTGTTTCCAGCACGTAGCCCGAATGGTCGTCGATGCCGATGTTCTCGACCATCCAGGGCAGGGCATCGGCCAGCGTCTGGTAGAGCGTCCATGGCGGGTTCACGATGAACATGCCGCTGCCGTTGAGGCCCAGGCCGTCGCGGGTGTTGGCCTTCACGCGCAGGCTGGCGTGCAGCCACTTGCCCGGCGCCAGGCGCTTGAGCTGGTCTGGGAGCAGGTCGGATTCGCGGCGCGCGACGATGGGGTACCAGACCGCGTACACCCCAGTCGGGAAGCGAGTCAGGGCCTCCTTCAGGGTGTTGATGACGCGGCGGTAGTCGTCCTTCATTTCATAGGGCGGGTCGATGTGCACCAAGCCGCGCTTGGGCGGTGGCGGCAGGATGCCCTTGAGGCCGGCGAAGCCGTCGGCCACCTCGATGCTGACGCCGCGTTTCACGTCCGCGAAGTGCGCCTTGAGGGCGCGGCTCTCGGTGGGGTGCAGCTCGTACATGCGCAAGTGGTCGCGGGGGCGCAGCATCTGCGCGGCCAGTTGCGGCGAGCCGGGGTACCAGCGCAGCGCGTCGCCCTCGTTGCAGACCTCGATCTGCTCGATCAGGTCCTGCAGGCCGCGCGGCAGGGCCGGGTCCTGGCGGGCCGCCCAGACCTTGTGGATGCCGCCCTGGGCTTCACCGCTCTTGGCGGCATAGCCGGAGGCCAGGTCGTACAGGCCACCGCCCGCGTGGGTGTCGACCACCCAGAAGGGCGTGTCTTTTTGCGTGAGGTGCTCCAGGAGCTGCACCAGCACCGTGTGTTTGAGCACGTCGGCGTGGTTGCCGGCGTGAAAGCCGTGTCGATAACTGAACATGCCGCAAGGGTAACCGCGAATCGGGTCGGGCGGCGTTTCAGGCCCCGCTCGCGGGACAATTCAGCCCATCGATCCGCAGGGATCCGACGATTTCACCAACGAGGTACCGAAGATGTCTTCCCAAGCTCCCGTCAAGCTGCTGGCCGTGGCCGGCAGCGCCCGTGATGGCTCCCACAACGGCCAGTTGCTGGCCCTGGCCGTGCGCAAGGCCGAGGCGCTGGGCGCCCAGGTCACGCGGGTGGACCTGCGCGCGCTCGACCTGCCGGTGTTCGACGCCGACCACCAGGCCAGGCACGGCCACCCGGCGGGCGCGTACAAGTTGCGCGAGCTGTTCGCCGCGCACGACGGCCTGCTGCTGGCCAGCCCGGAGTACAACGCCCTGCCCACGCCGCTGTTCATCAACGCCTTCGACTGGCTGTCGACGGTGCCGGCAGGTGACGGCCTGCCCGGCGGCACGGGCACCACGGCCGGCAAGCCGGCCGGTCTGCTGGCCGCGTCGCCCGGCGCGTTGGGCGGCCTGCGCGCGCTGCCCATCGTGCGCACCTACCTGAGCACCAACTTCGCAATGGTGGTGGTGCCCGAGCAGCTGGGCCTGCCTGCGGCCGATCACGCTTTCGATGCCGAGGGCGGGCTGATCAAGCCCGAGCTGGACACGGTGCTGGGCAAGGTGGTGGCCTCGGTGGTGCGCCAGGCCGGCTGGCTGCGGGACGCGCGCGCGGCGGGCTGATCGCGTCGCCAACGCCGTCGGCAGGCCGGGAGGCCCGTCATGGCGGCGTTGGTCAAATGGCCGTGAAGGCCAGGTCTGGTCGCTCGGCGTGCCGCCGCAGTGGCACGGCCTCGAACACACGGCAGCGCAGCGGTGCACTGGCCGTGTCGGCGCCCAGGGCCACGGCGAAGTCGCCGTGCGGCCCCTTCAGCCGCCATTGCACGAAACGCCAGTGGTCGGTCCGCTCGGTCAGGCCGTTGGGCGCTGCCTGGAACCTCGCCGGTACCGCACAGGGCTTGTCCATGGGCAACGGCTCGATCTCGAAGCCGAACTGGTCCAGCGGCGTGCTCAGGCCATCGCCCGTGGCCTTGATGAAGGATTCCTTCAGCGTCCACAGCCGCAGGAAGGCGTGGTGACGGTGCTCGGCGGGCACGCGTCGCAGCAAGGCGTTCTCGGCCGGCGTGAAGTGGCTCTCGGCGATGTCGGCGGCGCTGGCGCGGCGATCGAAGGCCTCCACGTCCACGCCCAGCCGCTCATGACTGCAGCTGACGGCGCATACCACCAGGCCCTGGGTGTGCGCCAGGTTGAAGTGCAATGGCGCCTGGCCGGGCGAGGGCGCGATGAAGGGCTTGCCATTGGTGCCCGCTTCGAAGCGCCAGTCGGTGGGCGCCACCGCTGCATGGTGCGACAGCACGGTGCGCACCAGCGCGCGTGAGGCCAGGCTCTGCCGCTGGTGTTTCTCGAAACGGAAGGCTCTGACGCGCTCGCGTTCGTCCGGCGTGATCAGTGTGTCGTAACGGGTGGCCAGCGAGTCATCGGTAGCGAACGCGTCTTCATAGAAGAAGCACCACAGCTGCACCTCGTGCGGTGCCAGCGCAGGCACCGGGGCTGCCGCCGTCATGGCGTGGACAGGAAGTCCACCACGGGCACCAGGGTCTGCACGGGCGCTTCCTCCTGCGGGATGTGGCCCAGCTCGGGGAACACGACCTTGCGGCACACGGCGATGTCGCCGCAGAAGCGGTCCGCGAAATCCACGGGCACCATGCCGTCTTTCGCGCCCCAAAGTACCAGCACAGGTTGCTTGACCAGGCGGATCTGGTGCTCCTTGGCGCCGGATTCGCTCTGGTCCATGCGCTGGAACAGCGCGCGGCGGTTGCCCACGCGCAGGGCGAGTTCGAAGTAGCGGTCCACGCGGTCCTGCGTGACCTTCTCGGGGTGACCGAACACGGCGCGCACGCTCGATTCGATCACGCTGCGCGGCAGGATGCGCTCGGACACCCAGCGCAGGCTGCGCGCACCGGCAATATGGAAGGCGATGGGCTGAGACAGCGGCGAGAGCTGGTAGCCGTCCGAATCGACCAGGATCAGCTTGCGCACGCGGTCGGGTGCCAGCAGGGCCGTCTGCCAGGCGATCTCGCCGCCCAGCGCATTACCGGCCAGCACCACGCGCTTGACGCCCAGGTTGTCCAGCAGTCGCAGCACGAAGCGGGTGTAGCCCTCGATGCGGTAATCGCCCTGGGGGCTGGGGCCGGTCAGGCCGAAGCCGGGCAGATCGACCGAGATGACGCGGTGGTTCTTCTCCAGCGCCAGGCGCCAGCCCTCCCAGGTGTGCAGGCTGGAGGCCATGCCGTGCAGCAGCACGATGGGGAGCGGATCATCACGGGGGCCGGTGTCGCGCACGTGCACCTGCATGCCGTCGAGTTCGACGAACATCGACGGCGGCGGCGCCCAGCGCGCCACCAGCTCACCCAGTTGCCGGTCGGGCTCCCAGGTGGCCCACACGGCCAGCGCCACGCCGATCAGCATCAGCACGGTGCTCCACCAGAGGCGCTTGAACCACTTCATGCGTTGAGGAATGAGAAGAAAGTAGGCGAAACGATCCGCCGGATTCTCTCCTACCTGCTCAGGCGCGGGCGGCGGAACCGTCGCGCTGGCGCGACTTGGCGTTCATGCGCTTGAGTTGGCGCATCACCAGCGGCTGGTACCACGAGCCCAGCAGGCGCACCATCTTGTCGAGCATGCGGGCATCGGGGCCCACCAGCACGCGGCGGGCGTTCTTCTCGACGGCGGTGAGGATCTGCAGCGCGGCCGATTCGGCCGTGGTCACGTTGATCAGCTTGTTGGCGCGGCGGCGCTGGGTGTCGGCGCTGACGCCGGTGGCTTTTTCAAGCGCCGGGTCGATCTTGCCGGCCAGCGCGATGTTGGTGGCGATGCCGCCCGGGTGCACGCAGGTGGCGCTGACGGGCGCGCCCTCCAGCTCCAACTCCATGCGCAGGGCCTCGGTATAGCCGCGCACCGCGAACTTGCTGGCGTTGTAGGTGCCCTGCGTAGGCACGGACATCAGGCCGAACAGGCTGGAGGTGTTGATGATGTGGCCGTCGCCGGATGCGATGAGGTGCGGCAGGAAGGCCTGGGTGCCGTGGACCACGCCCCAGAAGTTGATGCCCATGATCCACTCGAAGTCGGCCAGGGGCACGGTGCCTGCGTTGGCGCTCAGGGCCACGCCCGCGTTGTTGAAGATCAGGTTGACCTTGCCGTGGTCCTTGGCCACCTGGTCGGCCCAGGCGAAGACGGCGGCGCGGTCGGCCACGTCCAGGCGCGTGATGGTCACGCGCACGCCGTGGCGGCCGGCCAGCTCGGCGGTCTTGGCCAGTTCCAGCTCGTTGACGTCGCTGAGCGCCAGGTGGCAGCCGCGCTGGGCCAGTTCGACAGCCAGGGTGCGGCCCATGCCGGAGGCGGCGCCGGTGATGGCGGCCACTTGGTTCTTGAAGTTCTTCATGGTCGTTCGGTGCGTGAGCGGTGCGTTGACGGGAGGGCGCGGGAGGGCGCCTCAGGCGGCGCGGGCCTGCGGTGCAGCCGCGGTGACGCGGGTGACGAAATCGCCGGACAGCTTCAGATCTTGACGGGCCTCGGGCAGCATCAGCATCGTGGGCCACACGTGCGGCAGGCGCTGGCGCAGGGTCAGCGTGCTCTTGACGCCCTGCTGGCGGGCCTTGTCGTGCAGGCGGGTGGAATCCGACAGCAGGATCTCGTGCTCGCTGGCGAAGATGAAGAGTTCGGGCAGGCCGGTCAGGTCGCCGAACACGGGCGAGACCAGCGGGTCCTTGGCCGAGTGCCCCTTGAGGTAGAGCGCGGCGGCCTCGGGCAGCAGGTGCGGATTGAACATCACGTCGTCCTTGGCCTTGGTCTTCATGGTCTCGCCACTGCACGACAGGTCCGCCCAGGGCGAGAACAGCAGCGCGCCGGCCGGCAGGGGCAGGCCCTGCTGGCGCGAAGCCAACAGGCACGCCAGTGCCAGGCCGCCACCGGCCGAATCGCCCGCGAACACCACGTTGGCCGGGTTGATGCCCTGGGCCAGCAACTCCTTCCACCAGGCCACGGCATCGTCCACGGCAGCAGGGAAGGGGTTCTCGGGCGCCATGCGGTAGTCGACCGACAGCACGCGGGCCTGGGCCGTGCGGGCCAGGTAGGCGCAGGTCGGGCGGTGCGTCTTCAAACTGCAGAAGAAGTAGCCGCCACCATGGAAGTACAGCACCGTGCGCTGGGGTTGCGCCACGCTCAGCCACTCCGCCGGGCACAGACCCTTGGCGGCGTTGGCAGGCACGGGGGTGTGCTTGATCTCCTTGGGCGGGGGCGGGTAGCGGTCGGCGAGCTTGTCCACCTTGTGGCGGGCGGCACCCACGTTCAGCGGGCCCTTGCTGCCGTTCTTGAACTGCCAGCGCAGCACGAGGTTGGTGATGATGGATTGGACGCTCATGCTTGTGCTTGCTCCGCGTTGTACTGGGCGATGTCGAAGGAACGCGTGCGCAGGCGGTACGCGAAGGTGAAGCTGGGCCACAGCGAGACGTTGCGGCCCTTGTCGTTGAGGTACCAGCTCTTGCAGCCGGAGTTCCACACGGTGGATTTCAGGTCGTCCTGCACCTTGTCGATGAAGCGCTTTTGCGCCTGGGGCTTGACGTCCAGGGCCTTGAGGCGGCGTTCCTTCATGGTCTTCAGGGCTTCGATCACGTAGTGCACCTGCGACTCGATCATGAACACCATCGAATTGTGGCCCAGGCCGGTGTTGGGTCCCATCAGGATGAAGAAGTTGGGGAAGCCCGCCACGGTGATGCCTTTGTAGGCCTCCGGGCCGTCCTTCCACACCTCGGCCAGATCCTGCCCGCCACGGCCGAACACGGTGCGCGGCGGGATCGGGTCCTGCACCTTGAAGCCGGTGCCGAACACAATGGCATCGGCCGGGCGCTCCACGCCATCCTTGGTGATGACGCCGCGCGGCGTGACGGCCTGGATGCCTTCGGTGATCACGTCGACGTTGGTGCGGCCCAGGGCAGGGTAGTAGTCGTTGGAGATCAGCAGGCGCTTGCAGCCCGGCGTGTAATCGGGCGTGATCTTGGCGCGCACGGCCGGGTCGGTGATGGCGCGGGCGATCTTGTGCTTGGCCACCTTGGCGACCAGACCCATCCACTCCGGCTTGAACTTGAAGGCCAGGAAGCGCGCTTCCATCAGCCAGTACTGCTTGATGCGCTGGAGGCGTTGGCGGTAGGGGTGGGCCTTGAACTCGGCCTGCTCCTTGGCGGTGAGCGGGCGGTCTTCCTTGGGCACGACCCAGGCGGGCGTGCGCTGGTAGTAGTCGAGTTGGTCAACCAAAGGCGCGATCTGCGGCACGAACTGGATGGCGCTGGCGCCGCTGCCGATCACGGCCACGCGCTTGCCGGTGAAGTCGTAGCCGTGGTTCCAGGTGGCGGAGTGGAAGGTGCTGCCCTGGAAGGTCTCCAGCCCCGGGATGTTGGGGATCATCGGGTTGCTCAGGCCGCCCATGCCGGACACCAGCACATCGCATTCGAAGCTGCGGCCGTCTTCCGACTGCACCAGCCACTTGCCGCGGGCTTCGTCGTAACGCGCGCCGACCAGGTTGGTGTTGAAGCGCACGTGGCGCAGCAGGTCGTACTTCTTGGCGCAGTTGCGCAGGTAGTCGTAGATCTCGGGCTGGGGCGCGTACATGCGCGACCACCCGGGGTTGGCCTCGAACGAGAAGCTGTACAGGTGCGAGGGCACGTCGCAGGCGCAGCCGGGGTAGGTGTTGTCGCGCCAGGTGCCGCCCACATCACCCGCGCGTTCGAGCATGAGGAAATCTTCTTCGCCCATCTCGCGCAGCTTGACGCCCATGCACAGCCCCGAAAAGCCCGTGCCGACCACGATGACGCGCGCACGCTCGATGCCAGAGCCGCCGGGCTGACCGGTGCGGGACTGGCTGAATTCCTGGGGTTTCATGGCGCGAGGCTCCTCGAAATGACGCCTGGGCGCCATTGATTTGTGACAAGAACTCATGTCAGAATATCTTTGACAATGGTTCATGTCAATATAGAGATCCCTATGGACAGCACGAACGCCACCGACACCCCCCCGAACCGGCGCCGCTATGGCGGTGTGCTGCCGGAGGAGCGCCAGCGCGCGCGCCGCGAAAAGCTGATCGAAGGCGGGGTCGAGGTCTTCGGCACCAAGGGCTTTCACGGCACCACGGTGCGCGAGGTGTGCGTGGCCGCGCACCTGACGGAGCGCTATTTCTACGAATCCTTCAAGGGGCTGTCCGAGCTGTTCATCGCGGTGTACTCGCACCTGCGTGGGCAACTGATGGACAAGACGCTGCTGGCGCTGCGCCAGGCCGCGCCCACGCCGCTGGCACTGCTCGACCCGGCCTTGCGCGTGTTCCTGGAGTTCATCCGCGACGACCCGCGCCGTGGCCGCATCATGCTGGTCGATTCATTGGGCGTGGACAGCGAGATGGCGCGCATCAGCGGCGAGACCGCGCGTGACTACTCCGGCCTGCTGCGCGCGCACCTGATCACGCTGGTGCCCGAGCACATGCAGGAAGCCATCGACATCGACCTGCTGGCCGAAGGCATGATCGGCCTGAACATCCTATTGGCCTCGCGCTGGATGCAGGAGGGCTTCACCACCCCGATCGACAAGGTGGTGCGCACGAACATGCTGCCCTACCAGGGGATGATCGCGCTGGTGCAGGCGTCCTGATCGTTCAGAGGCGGCGGCTGGGGCCCCGGCCGGGTTCGAGGTCGTTGTCCACCGACTCGCGCCCGTCGAACACGAAGCACTCGCCCTGCCAGTGCTGACCGTCGGTCAACTCCAGGTACTTGAGGATGCCGCCGTCGAGCTGGTAGACGTGGTCGATGCCGGCATCGCTCATCACCAGCGCCGCTTTTTCACAGCGGATGCCGCCGGTGCAGAAGCTCACCACGGTCTTGCCTTCGAACTCGCGCTTGTGCGCCAGCACCTGCTCGGGGAACTCGCTGAACTTGTCGATGCGCCAGTCGATGGCGTTCTCGAAGGTGCCGTAGTCCACCTCGAAGGCGTTGCGCGTGTCCAGCGTCACGACGGGGCGGCCTTCGTCGTCGTGGCCCTGCGTGAGCCAGCGCTTGAGCGTGTCGGGCGACACGGCCGGCGCGCGGCCATCATCGCCCAGTGCATCGGGACGGATGGCGGGGTGGTTCATGCGGATGATCTCGCCCTTGACCTTGACCAGCAGCTTCTTGAAGGGCACGTCTTCGGACCAGCTCTCCTTGGGTTCGATCGGTGCGAAGCGTGGATCCTTGTGCAGTTCGCTCACCCAGGCGCGCACGGCGTCGGCCGGACCGGCCAGGAACAGGTTGATGCCTTCCTCCGCCAGCAGCACGGTGCCCTTGAGGCCCAGCGCCTGCGCATGGGCATGCAGGCGCTCGCGCAGTGCTTGCGCATCATGCAATGTCACGAAACGGTAGGCGGAAATGTTGAGTACGTCACGCATGGCGACATTGTAGAAAACAGGCGCCGCATGGTTCTTACCTTTGCTTGCGCCTGCGCAAAGGACGGGCTTCCTAAGATTCGCAGCACAACGACGGGCCGACACGAGCCCGCGACAAGCTGAGGCTCCAACACACACCCAAGCCGCCGCAGTGCCCCGACTCATCGGGAATTGAAGGTGGACCCCATGACCAGTGAAGACACCGTGCAGGCCCCGCGCCTGGACGGCACGCACACGACCGACGCGCCCGACACACGCGCTCCTCAACCCCAATCACCAGCCCGAGCAGACAGCGCCCTCGTGCCGCCTTGTGCGCCAGGCCCTCTTGCCAACGACGCCGCGGCGGGCCGGCAGGCCTCGCTGTCTGCCGCCTTGATCTCGCCACTGGCGCTGGCGGCGTGTGGTGGTGGGGGCGGGGGTGATGACCCCGATGCATCGGACGCGGGCCGCGCCACGGCCGCCGAAGCCGGTGTCGCGCAGGCACAAGACGTGGCCAGTGCGGCCTTGTTCGTGGCCAAGGCCGCCGGCCTGAGCGTGGCGCAAGGTGTGCTCGCCTCAAGCCCGGCCGAGCCCGCGCTGGTACCCATGAGCCGGCGTGACGCGGCCCGACTGCTCACACAGGCCAGCTTCGGCATCCGCACGCCCGAGGAAGTCAGTGCCCTGGCGGCCGAAGGCGCCGAACACTGGCTGTGGCGCCAGTTCGCGATGCCATATGCGCTGCACACCTCCTACCTGGACCTGCAACGCAAGCGCGACTACTACAACCGCACCTTCGACATCATGAGCTTCGAGGCCATCTGGCGTCAGTGGCTGTTCGAGGAGGGGCAACTGCGCGCCCGCGTGGCCTTCGCCCTGTCGCAGATCATGGTGATCTCCAACGTGGCGGGTGCCTTGCCGGCCTATGCGCTGTCGTCCTACGTGGACATGCTCAACCGCCAGGCCTTCGGCACCTACCGCGATCTGCTGGGCGCCGTGACGCTGCACCCGGCCATGGGCTACTACCTGAACATGCTGCGCAGCCGCAAGGCCGACGAGGCCACCGGCACGCACCCCAACGAGAACTACGCCCGCGAGGTGCTGCAGCTGTTCTCCATCGGGTTGGCGCAGCTCAACGCCGATGGCAGCACACGCACCGATGCGAACGGCCAGCCGCTGCCCACCTACGACGAGGCCGTGGTGAAAGGCTTCGCGCGTGCCTTCACGGGCTGGAGCTTCGGCGGTCAGGGCAATGGCAGTGCCAGCCTGTTCGACAGCACGCGCCTGGACCTGGACGCCAACTGGACGTCATCGATGCTCCCCTTCGCGGCCATGCACGAGCCCGGCCCCAAGCAGTTGCTCGACGGCGTCGTGCTGCCCGCCGGCCAGGTCATCGACAAGGACCTGAACGATGCGCTGGACCAGATCGCGGCCCATCCCAATGTGGGCCCTTTCATCGGCCGTCAGCTGATCCAGCGCCTGGTCACCAGCAACCCCAGCGCCGCCTACATCGCGCGCATCACGGCCGTGTTCAACGACAACGGCGCCGGTGTGCGCGGTGACTTGCGCGCCGTGGTGCAGGCCATCCTGCTCGACCCGGAGGCGCGCGGCGACGATGCCGCCACCCGTGCGCGCTTCGGCAAGCAGCGCGAACCGGTGATCCGCTTCGCCAACATGCTGCGCGCGCTGGGCGCTTCCACGGCCAGCACCTCGGGCCGCACCGACCTGCAGCGCATGGACCAGGGCGGCGATACGCTGGGCCAGAGCCCGCTGATGGCGCCCTCGGTGTTCAACTTTTTCTCGCCCAACTACCGCCAGAGCGGC
>DXIO01000142.1 GCA_019112875.1 Candidatus Aquabacterium excrementipullorum | reverse complement strand
AGTTGCTTTCCGAAGTTCTTGCCCTTGAGCAGACCCAGGAAAGCGGAAGGTGCGGAGGCAATGCCTTCGGCAATGCTCTCGCGCGGGCGCAGCTTGCCGGTGCCCACCAGGCGGCCCAGTTCCTGCAGCGCCTCGGGCCAGACTTCCATGTGCTCGCTGACGATGAAGCCTTCGATGCGGATGCGGTTGACGAGGATGAGCGCGGGATTGGTCATGGGCAGCGGCTTGCCGTCGTAGCCCGCGATCATTCCGCACAGCGCGATCCGCGCAAAGGCGTTGGTGCGCAGCAGCACGGCGTCGAGGATGTAGCCGCCCACGTTCTCGAAGTAGCCGTCGATGCCCTTGGGCGTGGCTTCCTTCAAGGCGGCGTAGAAGCTCTTCGGGTCGCTGTGCTGCTTGTAGTCGACGCAGGCATCGAAGCCCAGCTCCTCGACCACGTAGCGGCACTTGTCGGCGCCGCCGGCCACGCCCACCACGCGGCAGCCGCGCGCCTTGGCCAGTTGGCCGACCACGCTGCCCACCGCACCGCTGGCGGCACTGACGACGACGGTCTCGCCTTCCTTTGGGTTGATGATCTTGACCAGGCCGTACCAGCCCGTCACGCCGGGCATGCCCACCGAGCCCAGGTAGGCCGACAGCGGGATGTGCGTGGTGTCGACCTTGTGGATGGCGCCGCGCACATTGGCATCGACCACCGAATACTCTTGCCAGCCGCCCATGCCCAGCACCTGGTCACCCACGGCGAACTTGGGGTGCTTGCTGGCGACGACCTCGCCCACGGTGCCGCCGATCATCACGCTGCCCAGCGGCTGGGGCTCGGCATAGCTGCGGCTGTCGTTCATGCGGCCGCGCATGTAGGGGTCGAGCGAGAGGAAGTGGTGGCGCACCACGACTTGGCCGTCGGCCAGCTCGGCCTGCGAGGGCACGGGTTGCTCGACCAGCTTGAAGTTGTCGGTGCTGGCTTCGCCCTGCGGGCGCGAGACCAGCTGGATCTGGCGGTTGATTTGGCTCATGGTGTTGTCCTCGGCGATACGTTGCGGGGTTGTTCGGTGTTGATCCCGTGTCGAGTCAATCAGACCCGGGGCCTTGCAGGATCGGCTTGGCCGCGGGGCGCGCCTCCTTGCCCGAGATGGGCAAGGCGCGCAGGAACTTGAAGGTGGCGGTGGCGTGGGCGCACAGCTCGCCGTCGCCACCGAGGACGCGGCCCTCGCAGAAGGCCAGCTTGGCCGTGCTGTGCAGGATGCTGCCGTGGGCGGTGAGCAGGCCCAGGCCGGGGCGCATGAAGCTGGTCTTCATCTCCAGCGTGACCAGGCCCGGCCCGCCATCGGGCAGGTGACGATGGATGCTGCGCGCGGCGTGCGCCATGACCACGTCTAGCAAGGTCATCAGCACGCCGCCGTGGGCCACGCCGAAGGAGTTGGTGTGCGCGTCCTCGCGCAGCTGCAGGGTCAGCTCGGCCTGGCCGCCTTCGTAGCGCTGCAGCTCGGCGCCCAGCACGTTCACGAAAGGGATGTTGACGGCGAAGGGAATGGCCATGGTGCTTTGCCTCGGTGCCTCTGTCAGGGCTCAGCCGCCCGTGCAGGCGCTCACGCCGCCATCGACCGCCAGGATCTGGCCGGTGATGTGCTTGCCGGCATCCGATGCGAGCAGCACGGTCGCGCCCTTCAGATCCTCGTCATCACCCACGCGCAGCAGCGGTGCGTGCTTGGCAATGTTGTCTTCGCCGACGGCGCCCAGCAGGCCCGCCGTCATCTTGCTGGGGAAGAAGCCCGGCGCGATGGCGTTGACGTTGATGCCCAGCTGGCCCCATTCACAGGCCAGCGCGCGCGTGAAGTTCACGACCGCGCCCTTGCTGGTGTTGTAGGCGATGGTCTGCATGAAGGGCGGGTTGCCGCCCAGGCCGGCGATCGAGGCCACGTTGATGATGCGGCCCTTCTTGCGGGCGATCATGCTGCGCTTGGCAATCGCCTGCGACAGCAGGAAGTAGCCGCGCACGTTGAGGTTCATCACCTTGTCCCAGGCTTCGAGCGGGTGATCTTGCGCGGGGGCGCCCCAGGTGGCGCCGGCGTTGTTGACGAGGATGTCGACATCGCCGACGCGCTCCAGCGTCTCGCCGACCAGGCGCTCGATGTCATCGGGGTTGCCTGCGTCAGCAGCGACCCAGCGGGCGTCGATGCCCGCGTCCTGCAGCGCGGCCACGGCCTGCTCCAGGTCGGCGGCCTTGCGCGAGCTGATCACGACCTTGGCGCCGGCTTCGCCCAGCGCGTGGGCCATCTGCAGGCCGAGGCCGCGCGAGCCGCCGGTGACGAGGGCCGTGCGGCCGGTCAGGTCGAACAGTTGCTGAACCTTGCGGGTGGGGTTGCTCATCGTTGATTCCTTGTACTGCGGCTCGGTCAGATGTTGTAGTCCAGCACGTGGCGGGCCGAAGCCATCTCGCGGATCTGCTTGACGACTTCCTGGTGGTGCGGGTGCGGCTGGTAGGCGTCGAGCGCATCGGCATCGGCGAAGGTGGACACGAGCACCACGTCGCAGTTGGCGTCCAGGCCATCGGTCTTGATGCCGATGTCGAACTCATGGATGCCGGGCACCAAGGTCTTGCAGCTTTCGAGCAGGGCCTTGACCTTGGGCGCGTCTTCGGGGCGCTTGAGGGTGAACATCACGATGTGTCGGAGCATGTCGGGTATCCCTTTGAATGATCAGAACCAGTCGGCCTGGGCCTTGGCACAGGTCAGGTCGCGGCGCGAGACCACGCCCAGCCAGGCGTCGATCTTGGGCAGCTCGTAGCCGAAGAAGTAATCGGCGGCGGCCAGCTTGCCCTGCAGGAAGCCGGGGCCTTCGGGGCGCTTGTCCCACTCGCCTTCGGCCTGCGCGGCCTTGGCGGCCAGGGCCAGCTCCAGCCAGATCCACGCGAGCACCGTGTGGCCAAAGGCCTGCAGGTAGGGCGTGGCGTTGGCCAGGGCCTCTTCGGGCACGCCGGTGGCCCAGGCGGCCTTGGTGGCAGCGCCCACCTTCTGCAGCGCCTGTGCGAGGGCCGTGCCGTGCTCGGCCAGGCCTTGCACATGGCCGGCCTTCTGGATGGTCTGGCTGATGCGCTCGGCCAGCACGGCCAGGGCCTTGCCGCCGTTCATCACCACCTTGCGGCCCAGCAGGTCCAGGCCCTGGATGCCGTGCGTGCCTTCGTGGATCATGTTCAGGCGGTTGTCGCGCCAGTACTGCTCCACCGGGAAATCGCGCGTGTAGCCGTACCCGCCCAGGATCTGGATGGCCTGGCTGTTGGCCTCTTGCGCCCATTCGCTGGGCCAGCTCTTGGCGATCGGGGTGAGCAGCTCCAGCAGCAGGCGGGCGTTCTCGCCCTGTTCTGGCGAGCCGGTGTGTTCGTCATCGACCAGCTGCGAGCACAGCAGGCCCAGCGCGAGGCCGCCTTCGGCCACGGCTTTCTGCATCAGCAGCATGCGCTTCACATCCGTGTGCTCGATGATGGGGATCTGCGGCGCGCTGTGGTCCTTGCCGCCGGCGCCCATGTGGCGGCCTTGCGGGCGCTCCTTGGCGTAGGTGAGCGAGGCCTCGTAGCCGGCGTAGCCCAGCATGGTCGCGCCCAGGCCCACGCCGATGCGCGCCTCGTTCATCAGCGTGAACATGCACTTGAGGCCCTCGCCCTGCTTGCCGATCAGGTAGCCCACGGCGCCGGGCTGGCCGTTCACCGGGAACTTGCCCTCGCCGAAGTTCAGCAGCGTGTTGACGGTGCCGCGGTAGCCGCACTTGTGGTTGAGGCCGGCCAGCGCCACGTCGTTGCGCTGGTTGGTGATGGTGCCGTCGGCCTTGACCAGCTTGCGCGGCACGATGAACAGCGAGATGCCCTTCACGCCGGGCACGGGCTTGCCGTCTTCACCGGGGATCTTGGCCAGCACCAGGTGCACGATGTTCTCGCCCATCTCGTGCTCGCCGCCCGAGATCCACATCTTGTTGCCCTTGAGGCGGTAGCGCTGGCCCAGCGGGTCCTGCGTCCAGTCGACACCGCTGCCATCGCCGTTCACATCGGGCACGGCGCGCGTGCTGATGTCCGACAGGCTGGAGCCGGCCTGCGGCTCGCTCAGGCACATGGTGCCGAAGGTGCGGCCTTCCAGGCCCGGCTTGGCGAAGGTCTCGATCTGCAGCGGCGTGCCGTGCGCCACGATGGTATTGGCATTACCGCGCGTGAGCATCGGGTAGGCCGCCAGGCCCACGCTGGCCTTGTAGAAGAAGCTCATCGAGGCGATCTCGACGACGGTGGGCAGCTGCATGCCGCCCAGTTCCACATCTTTGCTCGCGCCCACCAGGCCGGCTTCCCCGAAAGCCTTGAGCGCCACGGGCGTCTCGGCCGGCAGTTTCACGGCCACGCCATCGAACTCGGGCTCGTGGATGTCGATGAGGCGGTTGTGGGGCGCGAACTGCTCGGCCGCGAGCTTCTCGCTCAGGTCGAGCACGGCGTCGAAGGTCTCGCGGCTGTGCTCGGCATGGCGCTCGCGGTCGCACAGGGTGTCGGCGTGCAGCCAGTCGTGCAGCAGGAAGTCGATGGTGGCGCGGTGGGTCATGGTCTCGTCGGGTTCGGTGTTGTTCGGTGCTGTCTTGTCGGCCGTGCCCGTGAGCCTGGCTGGGCTCGGCGACCGTTGAACAAGGCATCGCGGGGCGATACGGGGCGATACGGGGCGATAAGGCGGAAAAAAAGGCCTGCAGACCTCAGTGAGCTGCAGACCTTCTTGTGGACACGACCGTGTCGATGCCTGTTGAATGACCTGTCGGCCAGGCTCAGCCGTTGAAGGACTTGCCTTCGGCGGCCAGCTTGGCCAGCAGCGGTGCGGGTTCCCAGCCCTTGGCGTCGTCCAGCGGGTTCTGCTGGAACTTCTTCATCGTCTCGACCACGGTCTTCAGGCCCAGGGTGTCGGCATAGAACATGGGGCCGCCGCGATAAACCGGGAAGCCGTAGCCCGTCAGGTAGACCATGTCGATGTCGGAAGCGCGCGAGGCAATGCCTTCCTCCAGGATGTAGGCGCCTTCGTTGGCCAGGGCCAGGATCAGGCGGCCGACGATCTCTTCATCGCTGATCTGGCGCGGCGTGATGCCCTTCTCGGCGCGGTGCTTGGCCAGCATCTCCTCGACCACGGCCGAGGGGATAGGCTCGCGCTTGCCGGCTTCGTAGTCGTACCAGCCGGCGCCGGTCTTCTGGCCGAAACGGCCCAGCTCGCACAGCTTGTCGGCCGTGGCGCTGTAGCGCATGTCGGGCTTCTCGGTGTAGCGGCGCTTGCGGATGGCCCAGCCGATGTCGTTGCCGGCCAGATCGCCCATGCGGAACGGGCCCATGGCCATGCCCCACTTCTCGACGGCCTTGTCCACTTGCTGCGGGCTGGCGCCTTCGTCCAGCAGGAAGCCGGCCTGGCGGCTGTATTGCTCGATCATGCGGTTGCCGATGAAGCCGTCGCACACGCCCGAGACCACGGCGACCTTCTTGATCTTCTTGGCCACGGCCATCACGGTGGCCATCACGTCCTTGGCGGTGTGCTTGCTGCGCACCACTTCGAGCAGGCGCATCACGTTGGCCGGGCTGAAGAAGTGCAGGCCCACCACGTCGGCCGGGCGCTTGGTCACTTCGGCGATCTTGTCGACGTCGAGCGTGGAGGTGTTGGAGGCCAGGATGGCGCCGGGCTTCATCACTTCATCGAGCTTGGCGAAGACCTGCGACTTGACGCCGAAATCCTCGAACACGGCCTCGATGACCATGTCGGCCTGGGCGATGTCGTCGTAGCTAAGGGTGGTGGTGAGCAGGCTCATGCGCTGCTCGTACTTGTCTTGCGACAGCTTGCCCTTGGACACCTGCGCTTCGTAGTTCTTGCGGATGATGCCGACGCCGCGGTCGATGGCTTCCTGCTTCATCTCCAGCAGCGTGACGGGCACGCCGGCGTTCAGGAAGTTCATCGTGATGCCGCCACCCATGGTGCCGGCGCCAATCACGGCGATCTTCTCGATCTTGCGCAGGGGCGTGCTCTCGGGCACGTCGGGGATTTTGCTGGCGGCGCGCTCGCCGAAGAAGGCGTGGCGCAGGGCCTTGGCCTGGTCGCTGGTGACCAGCTTCTCGAACACCTCGCGCTCGAACTTGATGCCGGCGTCCAGGTCGAGCTTCACGGAAGCCTCGACGCAATCGACACAGCGCTGCGGTGCTTCCAGGCCCTTGCGGGTCTTGGCCAGCTCGGCGCGGGCCTTGGTGAAGGCCTCGGCATCGGCGGGGGCGGCCACGGTCAGGTCGCGCACGGAGGGCAACGGGCGGGCTTCAGCGACCTCCTTGGCGAAGGCGATGGCGCCTTGCAGCAAATCGCCGTCGATCACGCGGTCGAACAGCTTCTGGCCGGGGGCCTTGGCCAGTTTCTCGCTGGGCACCGAGGCACCGGTGGTGATCATCTGCAAGGCGGCATCCACGCCCAGCACGCGCGGCAGGCGCTGCGTACCGCCGGCGCCCGGCACGATGCCGATGTTCACCTCGGGCAGCGCGATCTGCGCTCCGGGCACCACCACGCGGTAGTGGCAGCCCAGGGCCAGCTCGAGCCCACCGCCCATGGCCACGCCATGGATGGCGGCCACGACCGGCTTGGCCGATTTCTCGACCGATTCGATCACGACGTGCAGGTTGGGCTCGGCGCCGGCCTTGGGCGAGCCGAACTCCTTGATGTCGGCGCCGCCGCAGAACACCTTGCCCGAGCCCGTGATGACCACGGCCTTCACGGCGGCGTCGGCATTGGCTTTGGCGATGCCGTCGACGATGCCGGCGCGGGTGCTCTGGCCCAGGCCGTTGACGGGTGGGTTTTCCAGCGTGATGACGGCCACGCCGTCGTTGACGTTGTAGGAAGTGCTCATGGCTGTTTCTCTGGCAGATCGGGGTGTCTTGGAGCGCTCGGGGCGCCGCGGAAAATGGTACGCCGGATGGCTTGACCTTGTCCGGCACCAATTCTGACAATGATCATTGTAAGAACCGGGCTCATTGTGACAGAGCTTCTGCAATGGTTGAATGTCCGCCGAGGACAAACCAGGGCAAACCCCTAGCCTTTTTCGGGGCGCCGAATCGGTTTTAACGGACGCGATTCAGCAAGCATTCACCCCGGTCCGCACTGCGGATCAAAGAGCGCTGGCGCACATGGCGCAGCACCCTCACTCACTTCAAACGCGGATCAGACTTCCAGCCACTCGCGGCGGATGTAGTCGTCCGCGCGCAGGGCCTGCGGCGAGCCTTCGAAGACCATGCGGCCATGGCCCATCACGTAGCAGCGCTCGGAAATGTCGAGCGCGATGGTGAGCTTCTGCTCGACCAGCAGCACGCCCAGGCCACGGCGCTTGAGCTCCTTCAGGTACTCGGCCACCAGCTCGACGATCTTGGGCGCCAGGCCCTCGGTCGGCTCGTCGATCATGATCAGGTCCGGGTCGCCCATCAGCGTGCGGCACAGCGTGAGCATCTGCTGCTCGCCGCCGGACATCACACCTGCCTCGGTGTTGCGGCGCTCTTTCAGGCGCGGGAACATCTGGTACATGTCGTCGATGCTCCAGCGGCCCTTTTTCTTGCCGGCGCCGGGCTTCTGACCCAGCAGCAGGTTCTGCTCGACCGTGAGCTTGGGGAACACGTCGCGGCTCTCGGGCACGTAGCCCAGGCCCAGGCGGGCGATGTCGTAGGTCTTCTCGCCCAGCAGCTTGTGCTGGTTCCACTCGATCGAGCCATGGCCTTCGACCAGGCCCATGATGGTCTTGATGGTGGTCGAGCGGCCCGAGCCGTTGCGGCCCAGCAGGCTGACGATCTCGCCGGGTTTCACCTCCATGCTCACGCCGTGGAGGATGTGGCTCTTGCCGTAGAAGGCGTGCAGGTCTTTGATGGCAAGCATGGGGTCAGACTCCGGCTTCGGCGGCTTGCTGATCGGCCAGCACCGAGCCCAGATAGGCTTCCTTGACGCGCTCGTTGGCGCGCACTTTTTCGGGGGTGTCGAAGGCGATCACCTCGCCGTACACCAGCACCGCGATGCGGTCGGCCAGGCCGAACACCACGCCCATGTCGTGCTCCACGGTCAGCAGGGTCTTGCCCACGGTGACCTCGCGGATCAGGTTCACGAAGCGCGCCGTCTCGGACTTGCTCATGCCGGCGGTGGGCTCGTCGAGCAGCACCACGTTGCCGCCACCGGAGATGGTCACGCCGATCTCCAGCGCGCGCTGCTCGGCATAGGTCAGCGCGGACACGGAGGTATCGCGGCGCTTGTCCAGCCGGATCATGTGCAGGATCTCTTCGGTGCGGTCATTGACCTTCTTCATGTCGCCCAAAAAGCGCCAGAAGGAGTAGCCCGCACCCATGGACCACAGCACGCCGCAGCGGATGTTCTCGTACACCGACAGGCGCGGGAACAGGTTGGACACCTGGAAGCTGCGGGCCAGGCCGCGGCGGTTGATCTCGTAGGGCTTCTGGCCGTCGATGCGCTGGCCGTGCAGCTGGATCTCGCCGCTGCTGATGGGCAGGCGGCCGCTGATCAGGTTGAAGAGCGTGGACTTGCCCGCGCCGTTGGGGCCGATCAGCGCGACGCGCTCGCCTTCCTTCACGGCCAGGTTGGCGCCACGGATGATCTCGGTCTTGCCGAAGGATTTGCGCACATCGCGCAGCTCCAGCGCGAGGCCTTGGGAGGATGGGGTCGGGGTGCTCATGGAACGTCGGTTCTTCTAAAGGCCATCACAGCGCGGCGCGGCGGCGGATTTCCGCCTCGATGTCTTCCTGCACCTGACCCCACTGCTGCACGAAGGTGCGGCGGGTCAGCTCGAACAGGCCCACGCCCACGATCACCAGCAGGGCGGCGCCCAGCCAGGCATCCAGGCCACGGGTGTTGAGCTCGGCGCCCAGGAAGCTCATCTGCGGGCCCAGGGCCTCGTTGAGCTTGATGTGGTAGACCATCTCGACCATGGCCGAGATGCCCAGCAGCGCGGTGGCCAGCGTGCCGGCCAGCGCCAGGTACGAGGTCCACAAGCGGCGCAGCATGCCGTAGGCAGCCACACGGGCGTTCATCATGATCAGGCTGGCCACGCCGCCGGGCGCGTACATCACCATCACCAGGAAGATCACGCCCAGGTACAGCAGCCAGGCCTTGGTCAGCTCGGACAGCAGCACCGTGGCGAACACCATCAGCACCGCGCCGATGATCGGCCCGAAGTAGAACAGCGCGCCGCCCAGGAAGGTGAACAGCAGGTAGGCGCCCGAGCGGTGGGCGCTGACGACCTCGGCCGTCACGATCTCGAAATTCAGCGTGTACAGGCCACCGGCCACGCCCGCGAAGAAGCCCGCGATCATGAAGGAGAAGAAGCGCACGCGCTGCGTGTCGTAGCCGATGAACTCGACGCGCTCGGGGTTGTCGCGCACGGCGTTGAGCATGCGGCCCAGGGGCGTGCGCGTGAAGGCGTACATCAGCACCGTGCAGATGAAGCAGTACACGGCGATCAGGTAGTACACCTGCGTCTGCGGGCCGAAGGTGATGCCCATGAAGGGCTCGCCCACCACGCGGTTGCCCGAGATCCCGCCCTCGCCGCCGAAGAACTCCGGCAGCATCAGCGACATCGACCACACCAGCTCGCCCACGCCCAGCGTGATCATCGCGAAGATGGTGCCGGACTTCTTGGTGGTGACCGCGCCCAGGATGGCCGCGACCACCAGTCCGCCCAAGCCGCCCACGATGGGGATCAGGCTGACCGGCACATGCCATGCGCCCGAGGACACATGGTTGAGCGTGTGGATGGCCGCGAACGAGCCCAGGCCCGAGTACACCGCGTGCCCGAAGCTGAGCATGCCGCCCTGCCCCAACAGCATGTTGTAGGACAGGCAGACGATGATCGCGATGCCCATCTGCGAGAGCATCGTCATCGACAGGCTGCTGGTGAACAGCTTGGGCGCGATGTACAGGATCAGGGCGAAGACCGTCCAGACGATCCAGCGGCCCAGGTTGATCGGCTTGAAATGGAAGACTGCTTGTTGTTGCGACATGGTGCGGTCACTCCTCTCGCGTGCCCAGCAGACCCTTGGGTCGCAGGATCAACATCAGGACGAGGAGCAGGTAAGGCAGGATGGGCGCCATCTGCGAGACGGTGATGTTCAGGATGGGATAGGCCCAGTGTTCGAAGCTCACGGGGTGGCCAGCCGACTGCATCAGCGTGACCACGGACACATCGACGATCACGGCGAAGGTCTGCATCAGGCCGATCAGCAGCGAGGCGATGAAGGCACCGGCCAGCGAGCCCATGCCGCCGACCACCACCACCACGAAGATGATGGCGCCCACCGAGGCCGCCATGTTGGGCTCGGTGACGAAGGCATTGCCGCCGATCACGCCAGCCAGACCCGCCAGCGCGCAGCCGCCGCCGAACACGCCCATCATCACGCGGGGCACGTTGTGGCCCAGCGATTGCGTCATCTCGGGGTGGGTGAGCGCCGCCTGGATCACCAAGCCGATGCGCGTCTTGGTGAGCAGCAGCCACAGCGAGCCGAGCATGAACAGCGCCACGATGGCCATGAAGCCACGGTAGGCCGGGAACTGCGTGCAGCTATTGCCCGCGACGGCGCACAGGCCCGGCTCACCCGCGCCCCACACCGCGCTCAGGCCGTGGGAAGCGTTGTTGACCAGCGTGAACAGTGGGCCGCTCAGGGCCTCGGGCACGCGGTAATCGACATTGGATGGCCCCCAGACCAGACGCACCAGTTCGAACACCACGTAAGACAGGCCGAAGGTGATCAGCAACTCCGGCACATGGCCGTAGGCGTGCACCTTGCGAAGGTTGTAGCGCTCGAACGCAGCGCCCAAAGCGCCGACCAGCAGCGGTGCCAGCACCAGCGCGGCGCCGAAGCCGACCCAGCCGGTGAGCGCGTAGGCGAAGTAGGCACCCAGCATGTAGAAGCTGGCATGCGCGAAATTGAGCACGCCCATCATGCTGAAGATCAGCGTGAGACCGGCGCTCAGCATGAACAACAGCAGGCCGTAGCTCAGACCGTTGAGGAAGAAGACGACAAAGGTTTCCATGACCCGGGCTCGGCAATCGGCGAAGGCCGATCAAATGAAGGCCCCGCCGCGGTGACCGCGTGCGGGGCGGATGCCTGGACCGTGGGGCCGACAAGCATCTACTGCGGAAATCAGAAAAAGCAGGTGCGGCGGCCGGCGTGGAGAAGACCGGCCGCGCACCCGCATCACACCATCAGGAAGGACGCTTCATCTGGCACGACGTGGGCGTGCTGGACACGAAGGCGTCATAGGCCTTCACGAGACCGAAGGTCATGCCGGTCTTCTCGACGTCGTAGCTGTTCTTCGCATCGACCGGTTGCCACTTGGTGATGAACAGCGGCTGCTGCAGCTGGTGGTCGCTCTTGCGCATTTCCACGTCGCCATTGAAGGTCTTGAACTTCAGGCCTTCCAGGGCCGCGGCCACCTTGACCGGATCGGTCGACTTGGCCTTGGCCATGGCTTCGGCCAGCGAGCCCAGCGACGAATACACGGCCGAGGAGTAGAAGTCGTCGTTGAAGCGCTTCTTGAAGTCGCCCAGCAGCTGGCCGTACACACCGCCCATGTTGTAGTGGCTGTAGCCCACCTGGTAGACGCGGCCGTCGGCGGCCTTGCCCAGGGCGGTGGGGGTGCCGCCGAAGTTGCCGTAGTAGGTGTAGAACTTGGCGGTCAGGCCGGCGTCGTTGGCGGCCTTGACCAGCAGGGCCAGGTCGGAGCCCCAGTTCCCGGTGATCACGGTGTCGGCGCCGGAGGCCTTGATCTTGGCCACGTAGGGCGCGAAGTCACGCACCTGGGCCAGCGGGTGCAGGTCGTCGCCGACCACCTGGATGTCCGGGCGCTTGCGGGCCAGGCCAGCCTTGGCGAACTTGGCGACCTGGTGGCCGTGGGCGTAGTTCTGGTTGATCAGGTAGACCTTCTTGACGTCGGCCTGTTCCTTGATGAAGGTGGTCAGCGCCTCCATCTTCATCGAGGTGTCGGCGTCGTAGCGGAAGTGCCAGTAGCTGCACTTGCTGTTGGTCAGGTCAGGATCGACCGCGGCGTAGTTCAGGAAGACGATTTCCTTGCCGGGGTTGCGTTCGTTGTGCTTGTTGATGCCATCGACCAGCGCCAGCGCGGCGCCGGAGCCCAGGCCCTGCACCACGTAGCGCACGCCCTGGTCGGCGGCGGACTTCAGCGCGTTGAGCGATTCGGCGGGGCTCAGCTTGTTGTCGATGCTGATGATCTCGAACTTCACGCCGGCGGGGTTGCTGGCGTTGAGCTTCTCGGCGACGAACTGGAAGCTCTTGAGCTGGTTCTGGCCGATGTTGGCCATCAGACCCGACAGCGGGTCGATCCAGGCGACCTTGACCGTCTCGCCCTTTTGAGCAAAAGCGGCGGCGGAAGCGAGCGAAGCAGCGATCAAAACAGCCAAGGGTCGGTGGGGAAAGCGCATCTATTTCTCCTGGTCTAAAAGATCCGTGACCGTGGAAATTTACCCCCCCGTTTTAAGGGGTGCACCTCGGGAAGACCCGTGTTTCCGGGTTTTCATTACATCAAAAATGCAACGATCCGCAGTGCAGTCATGAAGACGTCCGGGAAGCCTCGGAAACTGTCCGCTCGGGACATTGCCAAGGCCTGCGCTTTCAACGAAAAAGGCGCTTCACAGCGCCTTTTTCTTTACTCCACCATCAAGCCGTCGGCAGCTTGTGATCCTTGAACTGCTCGCGCAGTTTCAGCTTGTAGATCTTGCCCGTGGCGGTGTGCGGGATCTCGTCGATGAAGACCACGTCGTCCGGCAGTTGCCACTTGGGGATCTTGCCGTCGTAGAAGGCCAGGATCTCGGCGGCCGTGACCTCGGCGCCGGGCTTCTTGACCACGACCAGCAGCGGGCGCTCGTCCCACTTGGGGTGGAAGGCGGCGATGGCGGCGGCCTCGTGCACGGCGGGGTGGCCCATGGCCACGTTCTCCAGGTCGATGGAGCTGATCCATTCGCCGCCGGACTTGATCACGTCCTTGCTGCGGTCGGTGATCTGCATGTAGCCGTCGGCGTCGATGGTGGCCACGTCGCCCGTGGGGAACCAGCCGTCGTGCAGCGGCGACTTGTCCATCTTGAAGTAGCTGTTGATGATCCAGTGGCCGCGCACTTCCAGATCGCCCGAGGACTTGCCGTCCCAGGGCAGCTCCTTGCCATCTTGATCGACGATGCGCATGTCGACGCCGTAGATGCCCTTGCCCTGCTTGGCCAGGATGGCCTCCTTGGCGTCCTTGGGCAGGTCGGTGTGCTTGGCCTTGAGGCGGCTGAGCGTGCCCAACGGCGACATCTCGGTCATGCCCCAGGCGTGGATTACCTCGACGCCGTAATCATCCTGCAGCGTCTTGATCATGGCGGGCGGGCAGGCCGCGCCACCGATCACGGTGCTCTTGAAGGTGCTGAACTTCAGGTTGTTGGACTTGACGTGGTTGATCAGGCCCAGCCAGATCGTCGGCACGCCGGCGCTGAAGGTGACCTTCTCTTTTTCGAACAGGTCGTACAGCGAGGCGCCATCGAGGTAGTGGCCCGGCAGCACCAGCTTGCAGCCGATCAGGGCGGCCGTGTAGGGCAGGCCCCAGGCGTTGACGTGGAACATGGGCACCACGGGCAGAACGGTGTCCTTCGACGCCACGTTCATGGCGTCGGGCAAGGCGGCGGCGTAGGCGTGCAGCACGGTGGAGCGGTGCGAATACAGCGCGCCCTTGGGATTGCCGGTCGTGCCCGAGGTGTAGCACAGGCTGGCGGCGGTGTTCTCGTCGAAGCTGGGCCAGTCGTATTGGCCATCTTCAGCGGCCAAAAGCTCTTCGTAGCACAGCAGGTTCGGGATCGCCGATTCCTTGGGCATGTGCTCGCGCGAGGTCATCACGACCACGTGCTTGACGGTGGGCAGCATGGCGGCCAGCTTGTCCACCAGCGGGAAGATGTTCAGGTCAACGAACAGGACCTTGTCCTCGGCGTCGTTGATGATCCAGGCCACCTGCTGCGGGAACAGGCGCGGGTTGATGGTGTGGCAGACCAGCTCGGAGCCGGAGACGCCGTAGTAGATCTCGACGTGGCGGTAGCCGTTCCAGGCCAGGGTGCCGACGCGGTCGCCGGCGGTGAGGCCCAGGCGGGCCAGGGCCTGCGCCAGCTTGCGTGCGCGCAGGTCGATGTCCGTCCAGGTGGTGCGGTGCGTATCGCCTTCCACACGCCTCGACACGATCTCGACATCTCCGTTGTGACGCTTGGCGTGCGTCAGCAGCGACGAGATCGACAAGGGCATGTGCATCATTTGGCCCAACAGGCTCATGGAAACTACCTCCGGAACGGACAGCGAAAAACAGGTCTGGGGAAAATCAGACAATCAATGTAGTCGGATTAACCAGGCCTGACTGGTTGGGGTTTACCCGAGAAACTGGGTGAAGCTGGCGACGCTTTCGCGCTCGGTCAGCAAGGTATTTTCAATCGCATCGGGCTCGGCGTAACCCAGTGCCATCCCGACCACGACCATTTCGGACGATTCGTCCACGCCGAGCACCTCGGCGATCACCGAGTGGAACTGGTTCCAGGCGGCCTGCGGGCAGGTGTCCAGGCCCCGGCCGCGCGCGGCGACCATGATGCTCTGCAGGAACATGCCGTAATCCAGCCAGCTGCCCTGGCCCATGATCTTGTCGATCGTGAAGATCAGGCCCACGGGAGCATCGAAGAAGGCGTAGTTGCGGCGGTGCTGCGCGTGCATGCCGGCTTTGTCGCCGCGTTCCAGGCCCAGCAGGCCGTAGAGATCCCAGCCCACCTTGCGGCGGCGGTCGATGTAGGGCGGCACCCATTGCGCGGGGTAGTAGGCGTACTGCTCCTGGTGGCGGTGGGCGTTGCCTTCAGCCTCGTAGGCGGCGGTGACGCGGTCGACCAGGGTCTGGCGCGACTGGCCGGTGAGCACGTGCACCTTCCAGGGCTGGGTGTTGGTGCCCGAGGGCGCGCGGGCGGCCACGCGCAGGATGTCTTCGATCACCTCACGCGGCACCTCGGCGGGCAGGAAGCGGCGGATGGAGCGGCGCGAAGTGATCGCGTGATCGACGGCGGCGGTGTGCTCGGGCGTGATCGGTGGATCCTGGCGGGGCTGGGAGGCAGGGCTGCTCATGGCTCGACTTTCTGCTCAAGCGGCGGGCGCCGCATCGACGCGCAGACGCTGCAGCGCGGCGGCGAAGTCCTCGGGCAGCTGGGCCACGGGGCGGCGCGTTTCGCGGTCCACATAGACGTGCACGAAGTGGCCAGTGGCGGCGGCCGCCTCTTGCCCCACCTCGAACAGGCCGATCTCGTAGCGCACGCTGCTGCGGCCCATGTGGGCCACGCGGATGCCGGCCTGCACGTCCTTCGGGAAGGCCAGCGAGGCGAAGTAATTGCAGTGCGTCTCGATGACCAGGCCGATCACCGCGCCGGCGTGGATGTCCAGCACGCCGGCTTCGATCAGGTAGCGGTTCACCGCCGTGTCGAAGTAGCTGTAGTAGGTGACGTTGTTGACGTGGCCGTAGACGTCGTTGTCCATCCAGCGCGTGGTGATGGTGCTCAGGTGCGCGTAATCGGCGCGGGTGGTGGGCGTGGGCTTGCTCATGGGTGGCGATTATTGGGCAAGCGCCCCGGGCATGGGTGGCTTGACCTGCACGGCGGGACGCGCCTACCATTACTGACTGACCAGTCATTAACCAAGCAGTTCGCATCCATGCCCAAGACACCGGCACCGCCGCCCGGCGACGCCATCGCCCCGCCTCCTGCCAGGCAACGCCGCAAGGCCGAGCGCCCGCAGGAGCTGCTGGACGCGGCGCTCGCGCAGTTCGTGAGCAAGGGGCTGGCGGCCACGCGCATGGACGATGTGGCGCGGCAGGCCGGTGTATCGAAGGGCACGCTGTACCTGTACTACCCCAGCAAGGACGATCTGTTCAAGGCCGTGGTGCGCAACTCCGTGGTGACGGTGCTGACCGAAGGCAGCGACATCGTGGATCGCTTCGAAGGCCCCACCTCCGAGTTGCTGCACACGCTGATGCACACCTGGTGGAGCCGCATCGGGAACTCCAAGGCCTCGGGCATCTTCAAGCTGGTGGTGGCCGATGTGGGCAACATGCCGGAGCTGGCGAAGTTCTACCTGGACGAGGTGATCGTGCCCACGCACCAACTGCTGGGCCGCGCGGTGGAGCGAGGCGTGGCGCGCGGTGAGTTCCGGCCCGTCGACGTGACGGCTGTGGTGCAGTCGCTGATGGCGTCGGCGCAGTTCCTGATGCTGTATCCCTATTGCATGGGCAGCGTAGCCGACCACCCTTTCCCGTTGGACGCGGACACCTTCATGAGAACACAAATGGAACTGCTGCTGCACGGGTTGGAAGTGCGCAAGGACGCTGAGGTCAACACGTCCCGAGGCCACGCATGAAGCGCTGGCAACGGTGGCTCTTGGGCGGCGTGGCTTTGCTGGCCCTGGCGGGCGGCATCACGCGGGCGATCCTGGCGCGGCAGGCCGAACGCGCGCAGATCACGCAGACGGGCCAGGCCAGCAGCCAGGGCACCTTGCGCCTGGGCAACGGCGACCTGGTCGAGGCAAAGCGCCTGATGCTCTCGCGCACCATCGACATCTCCGGCAGCCTGCGCGCGGTGGACAGCGTGGTGATCAAGGCGCGCGTGAGCGGCGAGCTGCAAAGCTTGAGCGTGCGCGAAGGCGACAAGGTGTCGCGCGGCCAGCTGATCGCCCGCATCGACACCGACGAGTACGGCAACCGCCTGGAGCAGGCCCGCCAGCAGGCGGCCTCGGCCCAGGCGCAATGGCAGATCGCCAAACAAACGCTGGAGAACAACCAGGCGCTGGTGGCGCAGGGCTTCATCTCCAAGAACGCGCTGGACACGGCCGTGTCCAATGAAGCGGCGGCCAAGGCTACCTTGCAGGCCGCGCAGGCCGCCGCCAAGGTCGCGGCCAAGGCCGTGAGCGACACCCAGCTCAGCAGCCCGATCAACGGCTTGGTGTCGCAGCAGTTCGCGCAGGCGGGCGAGCGTTTGGCACCCGATGCCCGCATCGTCGAGATCGTGGACCTGTCGCGCGTGGAACTCGAAGCCGCGCTCAAGCCCGAAGACGTGGCCCAGGTGCGCGTGGGCACGCCGGGCTGGCTGTCGGTCGATGGTCTGCCGGACAAGCTGGCCGTGAGGGTGGCGCGCATCAACCCCAGCGCCACGGCCGGCACGCGCGCGGTGATGGTCTACCTGTCGGTGGCGCCCCACCCTGCTTTGCGCCAGGGGCTGTTCGCGCAGGGGCAGCTGGATCTGTCACGCGCCGAGGCCGTGGTGCTGCCGCGCGCCGCCGTGCGCGCGGGCGCCACCGGGCCCTTCGTGCAGGCGCTGCGCGGCGCGCGCATCGAGCATCTGCCCGTCACACTCGGCGTGGGTGGCCGCATCGAAGGCGATGCCGCGCCGATGGTGGCCATCGCCACGGGCGTACAGCCCGGTGAGCGCGTGCTGCGCGACACCATCGGCCTGCTGCGCCCCGGCACCGTGGTGGAGGATGCCTCCACCGCCACGCCAGCCACGAAGCCCTGACCCGCCATGTGGTTCACCCGCCTGTCCATCGGCAACCCCGTGCTGGCCACCATGATGATGGCGGCGCTGGTGGTGCTGGGCCTGTTCTCGTACCAGCGGCTCAAGGTCGACCAATTCCCCGACATCGAGTTCCCGACCATCGCCGTGCAGATGGATTACCCCGGCGCCTCGCCGGCCATCGTCGAATCGGAGGTGACGCGCAAGGTCGAGGAGGCCGTCAACACCATCGCCGGCATCAACCAGATCTACTCGCGCTCGTACGAAGGCACGGCCGTGGTGATCGTGCAGTTCAACCTGGATGTGGACAGCCGCCGCGCCGCCGACGACGTGCGCGAGAAGATCGCCATCCTGCGGCCCCTGCTGCGCGACGAGGTGGAAGAGCCACGCGTGCAGCGCTTCGACCCGGCCAACCGGCCCATCCTGTCGCTGGCGCTCAGCTCGCCCGGCGGCAAGGTGCCGACCGTCACGCTGTCCACCTACGCCGACCAGGTGCTGCGCAAGCGGCTGGAGAACGTGCCCGGCGTGGGCACCGTGAACCTGGTGGGCGCCACCAAGCGCGAGATCAATGTTTACCTGCGCCCGCAAGCCATGGAGGCGCTGGGCATCGGCCCGGATCAGGTGCTGAGCGCCGTCGCGCAGGAGAACCAGGACCAGCCCGCCGGCAGCGTGCGTACGCGTGACCAGGACCGCGTGGTGCAGATCGACGCGCGACTGCGCCGCGTGGAGGATTTCGAGCGCCTGATCATCGCCTCGCGTGGCGGGCAGCCCATCCGCCTGGGCCAGGTCGCCGACGTGGTCGATGGCCCGCAGGAGATCGACAGCCTGGCCCTGATCGACGGCCAGCGCGCGCTGGGCCTGGAGGTGCTCAAGGCCCAGGGCGAGAACACCATCGACGTGGTGCGCGGCATCAAGAAGGCCGTGGCCGACGCGCAGGCCGAGCTGCCGCCTGGCACCGAGCTGCGCATCGTGCGCGACAACAGCCGCCCCATCGAGGTGGCCGTGAGCACCGTGCGCCAGACGCTGATAGAAGGCGCGCTGCTCACGGTGGGCATCGTCTTTCTATTCCTGAACTCGTGGCGCTCCACGGTGATCACGGGGCTGACCTTGCCGATCTCGATCATCGGCACCTTCTTCTTCATGTACGCCTTCGGCTTCTCGATCAACATGCTGACGCTGATGGCGCTGAGCCTGAGCGTGGGCCTGCTGATCGACGACGCCATCGTGGTGCGCGAGAACATCGTGCGCCACGTGCAGATGGGCAAGGGCGCGCTGCAGGCCTCGCTGGACGGCACGCGTGAGATCGGCCTGGCCGTGCTGGCCACCACGCTGTCCATCGTCGCGGTGTTCCTGCCCATCGGCTTCATGGGCGGCATCATCGGCAAGTTCTTCCACGAGTTCGGCCTCACCATCGTGGCGGCCGTGGGCATCTCGATGTTCGTGAGCTTCACGCTCGATCCGATGCTGTCCAGCGTGTGGCACGACCCGGCCTTGCATGGCGCGCGCGAAGGCGCCAAGACCTGGTACGACCGCAGCATCGGCCGCGTGACCGGCTGGTTCGAGCGCCGCACCGACTCGCTCTCGCACGGTTATCAATCGCTGCTGGCCTGGTCGCTGGATCACCCCGCCATCACGCTGCTGGTGGCCGGCGGCAGCCTGGTGCTCAGCGTATTGCTGATGCCGCTCCTGGGCACCGAGTTCGTGCCGCGCGCAGATTTCAGCGAGACCTATGTCAGTTTCTACACGCCGCCCGGCACCGCCATCGAGGCCACCGAAGCGCGCACCCGCCAGGTTGACAAGGTGATCCGCGCGATGCCCGAGGTGCGCTACACGCTGGCCACCATCAACACGGGCGCCGCGCTGGGCCGCAACCAAGTCTCGATCTACGTGCGGCTGAAGGACCGGCTGCAGCGCATGCGCAATGTCGATCAGTTGTCAGCGCCGATGCGCCAGGCGCTGAGCCAGATCCCAGGCATCACGGTGACGCAGGTGGGCGTGCTCGATTCGGTGGCGGGGCTCAAGCCCATCCAGCTGTCCATCCAGGGCACCGACCTGGCCACGCTGGACCGCCTGAGCCAGGACCTGATGCAGCGCCTGCAGAAGATCCCTGGCCTGGTGGACATCGACACCAGCCTCAAGCCCAGCAAGCCGACGTTGAACGTGGCCGTGGACCGCGACGCCGCCGCCGACCGGGGCCTCACGGTGTCGTCCATTAGCCGTGCGCTGGACGTGATGGTCAGCGGCCGCGTGGCCGGCAGCTGGCGCGCCGACGACGACGAGAACTACGACATCCGCGTCTCCTTGACCCCATCGGCCCGGCAGGACATCACCAGCATCGCCGACACGCGCCTGGTGATCAACCCCGGCAACCAGAGCGGCACGGGCGAACCGCAAGTGCTGCGCCTGTCCCAGGTGGCCCGCATCACCGAGGGCACCGGCCCCACGCAGATCAACCGGCGCGACCTGAACCGCGAGGTCGAGTTCACCGCCAACGTGACAGGCCGCTCGGTGGGCGAGGTGTCCGCCGACATCCAGAAAGTGCTCAAGGAGCACCCGCTGCCCCCCGGCTACCGCAGCCGCTTCGGCGGATCCACCAAGGACATGATCGAAGCCTTCGGCTACGCGCTGTCGGCCCTGGCGCTGGCCGTGATCTTCATCTACATGATCCTGGCCTCGCAGTTCCGCAGCTTCTCGCAGCCGCTGGCGCTGATGAGCTCGCTGCCGCTCACGCTGATCGGCGTGGTGCTGGCCCTGCTTATGTTCGGCTCGTCGGTCAGCATGTTCTCGGTGATCGGCATCATCATGCTGATGGGCCTGGTCACCAAGAACGCCATCCTGCTGGTCGATTTTGCGAACCGTGCCCGCGAAGGCCTGGTCGGCGACGATGGCCAGCTTCAGCCGCCCCTGCCCCGCCGCGAGGCCCTGCTGCTGGCCGCCAAGGTGCGCCTGCGCCCCATCCTGATGACCACGCTGGCGATGATTTTCGGCATGGTGCCGCTGGCCTTTGCCCTGTCCGAAGGCTCCGAACAGCGGGCCCCCATGGGCCAGGCCGTGATCGGCGGCGTGATCGCCTCCTCGGTGTTGACCCTGGTGGTTGTCCCAGTGATTTACGGGTACACCGACCGTTTGTCGCAGTGGATCAAACGTCGATGGGGTTCAGAAAGCGTGCCTAACCCCACAATTTCAGCCGATCGGGGCTCGCACCCTTCTTAAAATCGTGGTCTGGCCGAAATTGGCGGCCGCCCGTCCCCCAGACGCTTTTGATTCCTAGGATTTTGCGCATGAACGTCGAACAAGCCCGTTTCAACATGATCGAACAACAGATCCGTCCGTGGGACGTTCTGGACTCCTCGATCCTGGCCCTGCTGTCCGTCGTGCGCCGTGAGGATTTCGTGCCCCCGGCCCACCAGGCACTGGCTTTCATGGACCTGGAAGTGCCGCTGCCGGCCGGCCAGGCCATGCTCAACCCTAAGGTCGAGGCCCGCATCGTGCAGGACCTGAACCTGTCCAAGCGCGACAACGTGCTGCAGATCGGCGCTGGCTCCGGCTACGTGACCGCCCTGCTGGCCCACAAGGCCCAACGCGTGATCGCCCTCGAGAACAAGACCGAGCTGGTGTCGCTGGCCCGCAACAACCTGCGCAAGGCCCAGGTCAGCAACGCCGAGATCGTCGAAGCCGACGGCGCCCAGGGTTTCGCCGCCCAGGGCCCCTATTCCGCCATCGTGCTGACGGGCTCGGTCACCGCCGTGCCCCAGGCCCTGTTCGACCAGCTCAAGCCTGGCGGCCGCCTGCTGGCCATCGAAGGCCGCGAGCCGGTGATGCAGGCCAAGCTCTACACCAAGAACGAACAGGGCCAGCTCACGCACGAAGAGCTGTTCGACACCATCGCTCCGCCGCTGGACGGCCTGGCGACGGACCGCCCCTTCACGTTCTGATGATTCCGGCCGGCGCCACAAGCCGGCCTCTTGATGCCTCTCTGCAGTTTCCAGTCGCACCCAGAAGGACCCTCCTCCATGCCGATCCGCGCACCTCGCCCCTCCCGCCCGAACGCCCTGCAGCGCTCCCGGGAAGCCTTTGCCCGCGCCCCCCTCGCGGTCGCCCTGATGCTGGCCGGCATGGCAGCGGGCGCCCAGGCGCAAAGTCTGGTGGAGCTCTACCAGGCGGCACGGGGCTATGACGCCGCCTACCTGGCCGCCAAGGCCCAGGCCGACTCCACCGAGTACAAGGCCGCCCAGGCCCGCGGCCAGCGACTGCCGCAGATCGGCCTGAAGGGCTCGATCTACCGCCAGCACTTCGATTCCGACCTGGAGCTGACGACGGCGCAGCGTGCCGCGCTGGCGGCCACGGGCACCAACTCGAACAATTACTCCATCACCAGCAAGTCGCTGGCCCTGCAGGCCCGCCAATCGCTGTTCAACGCCGAGCTGTCGGCCATCATCGACCAGGCCGATCAATCGCTGATCGCCGCCGACGCCGACCTCAAGACGGCCGAGGACGATCTGCTGGTGCGCCTGACGCAGGCCTACTTCGACGTGCTGGCCGCCCAGGACGTGCTCTCCACCGCCCAGGCCAACAAGGCCGCGCTGGCCGAGCAACTGGCCTCGGCCAAGCGCAACTTCGAGGTGGGCAACGCCACCATCACCGACACGCGCGAAGCCCAGGCCCGCCATGACCTGGCCACCGCGCAGGAGATCGCCGCGCAGAACGACGTGCAGGTCAAGAGCGCCGCGCTCGACCAGTTGGTGGGCCGCACCAACGTGCAACCTGCCGGCCTGATGACGCCGGTGATGCTGCCCCCGCTGCAACCGGCCACCGCCGAGGAATGGGTCAGTCTGACCCCGAACTCCGCCGCCATCCGCAAGGCCCAGGTGGGCCTGGAATACGCCAAGCTGGAAACCACCCGGGCCAAGGCCGGCCACCTGCCCACGGCCGATCTGGTCGCGTCGGTCAGCAAAACGGACATCACCGGCAGCGGCTCGGCCACCGTCAAGGCCAGCGATGGCACCAACTCCAGCATCGGCGTGGAAGTGAACGTGCCGGTATTCGCCGGCTTCGCCACGCAGAACAAGATCCGCGAGGCCCTGGCGCTGGAAGAAAAGAGCGAGCGCGACCTGGACAACGCCAAGCGCACGGTAACCCTGGCCACCCGCCAGGCCTTCTTCGGTGTGCAATCAGGCCAGGCCCAGGTCAAGGCCCTGGAAGCCGCTGAGAGCTCGGCCAAGCTGGCCCTGGAAGCCACGCAACTGGGTTACCGCGTGGGCGTGCGCGTCAACAAGGACGTGCTGGATGCGCAGACGGCCCTGGCCAGCACGCAGAAGGACCTGTACAAGGCCCGCTACGACGTGATCGTGGCCACGATGAAGCTGCGTCAGGCCAGCGGTTCGCTCAAGCCCGACGACCTGGAAACGCTCAACCGCCTGCTGGTGGCGCGCTGAGCGGCAGGGGCCACACGGCCCCACCCCCGACGGCGTAGAGGCGTCGGTTGGGCATCGGTTGCACGCCATGGGTGCCTGTGAAGGCGCCGAAGGCGGGCAGCACCACCAGACCTTCACGCGGCTCTCCACCGCTCGAATCGGTCTGGTCCACACAGAAGCACGGCAGCCGTGCGCGGTCGCGCGCCGGCCCGGCCAGCATCACCGAAGGATGCAGGTGACCGGCCAGCACGAACTGGCCGGGCAGGCGCCTGGGGTGGTGGCAGGCCATGAAGGGCCCGATGGGCCAGGGCTCGTCGACCACCGCGATGTCCAGGCTGAGAGGCGGATCGCCGGCACGCGCGTCATGGTTGCCGCGCACCAGGTGCATGGCCACGGCCTGATGGCGCAGCCGCCAATCCGACACCTTGCGCAGCAACTCGGCCGTGATGCCCTGAGGCGCGTGCAGCAGGTCGCCCAGGAACACCAGATGGCGTGCGCCATGCTTCGTCAACAGGGCATCCAGGCGCGCGAGGTTGTCGTCGGTGGTGCCGGTGGGCACAGGCTGGCCCAGCGCACGGTAGGTGCCGGCCTTGCCCAGGTGCACATCGGCCACGAACAAGGCCTCGCCGCCGGGCCACCACACGGCGCGCTCGGGCAGCAGCCAGACGGGCTCGCCTGCCCAATGCACCGTGACGTGGTTGCAGTCGATAGCAGCACCTGTGCCGCTCATGCCGCGCTCCTGCGACGGGGGCGGCGCGGGCGTGGCGAACTGGCCGGCGCGCTGCCTTGCCCGCCACCGGCCTGCTGGGCAAAATCCACCTCGCGTCGCCAATCGGCATCGTCCGTGGACGAATCAGGCGTTGGCGCCGCCGTGACGCCGCCCGCCGCCCGCTCCAGCTGGCCCACCATGCGCGCGATGCGATCGGCCAGCGATTCGTTGGACAGTTGCTCGCGGAACCGCTCGACCATCAGCGGGAATGCAAAAGGCGTGGGGCGTTCAGGATGGCGCCACACGAGCTGCTGCGCGCGCATGCGCGCCAGACTGGCGGCCAGGCGGTCGATGTCCAGTTCCTGGGCCAGCAGTTCGGCCTCGGCCTGGCGCAGCAGCAGATTGCCTGGATCGTGCTGGCGGAACACCTCGTAGAACAGCGATGACGAGGCCTGGAGCTGCCTGTTGCTGCGACGCTCGCCAGGGTGCGATTGGAAAATCAGGCCCGAGACACGCGCGATCTCGCGAAAACGCCTGCGCGCCAGTTCGCTGGCGTTCAGACTGTCCATCACTTCGCGCAGCAACAGCGTGCGCGCCTGCGCCGGGTCGGTGTCGTCATGCGATGCGAGCCACCCGGGCAGGCCCGCCACCCAATCGACCTCGGTCGCGCTGAGCAACTCGAAGCCGTAATCGCTCACGGCGATCGAGAAGGTACCCGCGCGGTGGTTGGCCGCGCGCCAGGCCAGCAGGCTGGCCAAGCCCAGGTGCACATGGCGCCCGGCGAACGGGTAGAGGAACAGGTGCCAGCCTTCGCGCGAGCGCAAGGTCTCGGCCAGCAGGGTGCCCGGCGTGGGCAGCGCCGACCAGCGGTGCTGCAGGTCCAGCAGGGGCTTGGCGCATTGCATCTCCGGGGTCTCGTAGCGGTCGGCATCGGCCAGCGCCAGCTGCTGCACCATGGCATCGGCCAGCGTGGTCGACAGCGGCATGCGCCCGCCGTTCCAGCGCGGCACGGCGGCGCGCTGGCCTTTGGCGCGGCGCACATAGGCGGTCATCTGGTGCACGCGCACCAGCTCGAGCAGCCGGCCCGCGAACAGGAAGCTGTCGCCGGGCTTCATGCGCGCGATGAAGCCCTCCTCCACCGTGCCAAGCTTGGCGCCGCCTGCGCCACCACCGCCGCTCCAGAACTGCACCACCATGCTGGCATCGCTGACGATGGTGCCGATGTTGGCGCGGTGGCGGCGCGCCAGCCGCGCATCTGGCACGCGCCAGCGGCCTTGTTCATCGGGCACGACGCGGTGGTAATCGGGGTAGGCCGCGAGCGAGGCGCCGCCCTGGCGCACGAAATCCAGGCACCACCGCCAGCTGTCTTCGCTCAGGTGCGCATAGGCGGCGGTGCGCCGCACCTCGTCGTACAAGGCCGCGGGCTCGAAGCCCCCACCCAGCGCCACCGTCACCAGGTGCTGCACCAGCACGTCCAGCGGCTGGCTGGGCGTGTGGCGCGCCTCGATGTGGCCGGCCTGCACGGCCGCGCGCACGGCGGCGGCCTCGACCAGCTCCATGCTGTGCGTGGGCACCAGCGTGATGCGCGAAGGCCGGCCCGGCGCATGGCCCGAGCGGCCGGCCCGCTGCAGCAGGCGGGCCACGCCCTTGGGCGAGCCGATCTGCAGCACGCGCTCCACGGGCAGGAAGTCCACGCCCAGGTCCAGACTGGAGGTGCAGACCACGGCCTTGAGCTGGCCGGCCTTGAGGCCCTGCTCCACCCAGTCGCGCACACCATGGTCCAGCGAGCCATGGTGCAACGCGATCAGGCCAGCCCAATCGGGGCGGGCCTCCAGCAGGGCCTGGTACCAGACCTCGGCCTGCGAGCGCGTGTTGGTGAACACGAGCGAGCTGGCGCTGCCCTCCAGTTCGGCCACCACCTGCGGCAGCATGCGCAAGCCCAGGTGACCGGCCCAGGGGAAGCGCTCAGCCTGCGCGGGCAACAAGGTGTCGATCAGCAGTTGCTTGGGCTGCTGGCCCTGCACCAGCAGGCCTTTCACCGGCCCCAGCAGGGTGCGCATCGCTTCATCCAGATTGCCCAGCGTGGCCGACATGCCCCACACGCTCAAGGCCTCGCTCCAGCCACGCAGGCGGGCCAGCGCCAGTTGCACCTGCACGCCGCGCTTGCTGCCCATCAGTTCATGCCATTCATCGACCACCACCATGCGCACATGGCCCAGCACCTCGCGCGCATCGGCGCGGGCCAGCAGCAGCGACAGGCTCTCGGGCGTGGTGACCAAGGCCGTGGGCAGCCGGCGTGATTGCGCCTGGCGCTCGCTGGACGAGGTGTCGCCCGTGCGCGCGCCGAGTGTCCATGGGCGCACGCCGCCATCGCCCTGCGCGGCGTCGAGCGCGCTGCGCAGGGCACGCTCGGTGTCGGCGGCCAGGGCGCGCATGGGCGTGATCCACAGCACGGTCAAGGGCTCGGCCACGGCGGCCGCTTTGCGATTCGATGGCGCGGCCTTGCTGGCAGGCGATGGCTTGGCCGTCTTCATCAAGGCCTGCAGGGCGCCCAGCCACACGGCGTAGGTCTTGCCCGCGCCGGTGGTGGCGTGCAGCAGGCCGGACCGCCCCTCGCCCACCGCCCGCCACACCTCGCGCTGAAAGTCGAAGGGCCGCCATCCACGCGCTTCGAACCAGGCCTTCAGGCGGGCCGCCACCACGCGCGATCCGCTCATGGCGCGGTGGGCAGCAGCGCCTGCAAGCTGTCCAGCGAATCGGCCTCGTCCACGGGCTTGTCCTCGCGCCAGCGCAGCATGCGCGGAAAGCGCACGGCGATGCCGCTCTTGTGCCGGGTGCTGCGCGAGATGCCCTCGAAGCCCAACTCGAACACCAGCGTGGGCTTGACGCTGCGCACGGGGCCGAAGCTTTCGAGGGTGGTCTTGCGGATGATGGCGTCCACGCGCGCCATCTCGGCATCGCTCAAGCCCGAATAGGCCTTGGCGAAAGGCACCAGCTTGCGCTCGGGCGCGCCGGGCTCGGCATCCCACACGGCGAAGGTGTAGTCGCTGTAAAGGCTGGCGCGCCGGCCGTGGCCGCGCTGCGCGTAGATCAGCACGGCGTCGATGGACAGCGGATCGATCTTCCACTTCCACCACACGCCCGAGGCCTTGGTGCGGCCCACGCCGTAGTGCGAATCGCGGGCCTTGAGCATCATCCCTTCGACACCCAGGCTGCGGGCGGCCTCGCGCTGGTGCGCCAAATCGGCCCAATCGGTGCCATGCAGGCGCGGGCTGTCCAGCAGTTGCGGATGGTTGGTCTGGGCGAGCAGTTCATCGAGCAGCGCGCGGCGCGCGGCCAGCGGCTGACTGCGCAGATCTTGCCCCTGCCACTCCAGCAGGTCATAGGCCAGCAGCACCACCGGCAGGTCCTTGAGCAGCTTGGCCGACAACGTCTTGCGGCCGATGCGCTTCTGCAGCTCGGCGAAGGGCTGCACGCGGCCTTCGAGCCAGACCACGATCTCGCCATCGGCCACGGTGCCGTCGGGCAGCGCCTGAGCCATCGCCATCAGTTCGGGGAAACGGTCGCTCACCAGCTCTTCACCACGCGACCAGAGCCATGCCTGGCCGGCGCGCCGGACCACCTGGGCTCGGATGCCATCCCACTTCCACTCGATCTGCCATTGGTCGACATCGCCCAGCGAGGCGGGCATGGCGTCCAGCGGTTCGTTGTACGGGTGCGCCAGGAAGAAGGGATAGGGCTGGCCGCTGGTGGCGCGGTGCTGCTCGCTGTCGGATTCCGGCGCGACCAAGGCTTCGAAGTCGGCCACGCGGGGCCGTGCGCCGATGTGGGTGTAGCCCATCAGACGCTGCGCCACGCGCTTGGCATCCAGCCCCGCGTGCGCGGCCAGCGCCTGCGTCACCTGCAGCCGCGACACGCCCACGCGGAAGGCGCCCGTGATCAGCTTGAAGTAGACGAGGCGGTCGGCCGCGTCCAGCATGCGCCACTGGGCCAGCAAGGCCTCGGATTGAAGCTGCGGCGGCTGGCCTCGCAAGGGCAACAGGTGTTCTTCCACCCAGGTGGCCAGGCCCAGGTCGGTCGGCGAATCAGGCGGAGGCAGCAGCAGCGAGATCGTCTCGGCCAGGTCGCCCACGGCCTCGTAGCACTCGACGAACAGCCATTCCGGCAGGCCCGCGGCCTGCTGCGCCAGCTCGCGCAGCAGCTTCACTGGCACGATCTGGCGCGGCTTGCCACCGGCCAGGAAGTACACGGCCCAGGCCGCATCGCGCGGCGTGGCCTGGGCCAGGTAGGCCTGCAGGGCAGCCTGCTTGCCCAGGCTGGAGGTGGTGGCGTCCAGCGCGCGGTACAGGGTCGCGAAGGCCTTCATGCGGCAGGCTCCTGTTGGGGTGCGTCGCCGGCATCCTCGTCACCGTATTCTGTGTGGAAGCCCTGTGCATCCAGGCCCTGTTCGCACAGCCAGCGCACCATCACCGGCACGTTGCCATGCGTCACGATCACGCGCTGCGCGCCGGTCGCGCCCACGGCCTGCTGCAGCCCGATCCAATCCGCGTGGTCGGACATCACGAAACCCCGGTCCACGCCACGCCGCCGCCGCGTGCCACGCACCTGCATCCAGCCACTGGCGAACGCATCGACATAGTTGCCGAACCGCCGCATCCAGGGCGTACCCTGCGCCGAGGGCGGTGCCAGCACCAGCGCGCGGCCCAAATCCTGCGGCGCCATCTTGGGCTGGCCCTCGCCCACACGGTGCGTGGGTGGCAGCACCACACCAGCCGCTCGATAAGCCTCGTTCAAGGGCTCCACGGCACCGTGCACCACGATCGGCCCGATGGCCGGGTCCACCCCGTGCAGCACCCGCTGCGCCTTGCCGAAGGCATAGCAGAACAGCACGGAACAGCGCCCCTGCGCCGCATTGGCCGCCCACCAGGCGTCGATCTCGGCCACCAGCGCGGCCTGCGTCGGCCAGCGGTAGATGGGCAGCCCGAAGGTGGATTCGGTGATGAAGGTGTCGCAGCGCACCGGCTCGAAGGGCGGGCAGGTGCCGTCGTCCTGCAACTTGTAGTCGCCCGACACCACCCACACCTGCCCGCCGTGCTCCAGCCGCACCTGGGCCGAGCCCAGCACGTGCCCGGCCGGGTGCAGCGAAATGCGCACGCCGTTGTGCACGATGGCCTCGCCGTAGTCCAGCAGGTCCATGCGCACCTCGCCCAGGCGCGCGCGCAGCACGCCACCGCTGTCGCGGTGGGCCAGGTAGTGGCCGTGGCCCACCCTCGCGTGGTCCGAGTGGCCGTGCGTGATCACGGCCCGCGCCACGGGCCGCCAGGGGTCGATGTGGAAGTCGCCGGCAGGGCAGTACAGGCCTTCGGGCCGCGCGACGACAAGGTCCTCATGGGGCATATGCGGATCATGCTAACGCTCGCCTGCCTCCCTTGCCTGGGCACGTCACAAGAGCCCGCACGGCATCGGGCCTCACACCCGAGGGCTCGGGATGACCCGAGCATCATTAAACGGACATTACATAGTTTCCCGCTCCTCGACTTGAGGGGGATGACGCGAACGGCCCCCGGTGCCCTCGCGCTTCCCGCCTTACCGGCGCCAACACACTTCTTTACATTGAATGGCGTCCGTTACTGAAAACGCTGTCCAAAACAAGGTCCGAGGAGACCCGCCATGACTTCCCACGTCCCCCAACGCGCAGGCGGCTGGTCTGCAGCGCTGCGTCTGTTCTCCGGCACGGCCATGGCCGCCCTGCTCGCGATGGGCGGCACCGCGCCTGGCACGGCCCAGGCCGCGGCCCCCGGCTTCATCGCCTTCGAAAGCGGCCACGTGCGCCCGATCGCGCAGTCGCCCGACGGCACGCGCCTGTTCGCTGTCAACACGCCGAACAACACGCTCGACATCTTCAACATCACGCCCACGGGTCTGCAGCTCTTCGCCCGCGTGCCCGTGGGCCTGGAGCCCGTGGCCGTGGCCGCGCGCACCGACAACGAGATCTGGGTCGTCAACCACCTGTCGGACAGCGTGAGCGTGGTCAGCCTGGACGGTGCGCCCCGCGTCGTGCGCACCCTGCTGGTCGGCGATGAACCGCGCGACATCGTCTTCGCGGGCTCGCCAGCCCGCGCCTTCGTCACCACCGCCCACCGCGGCCAGCAGCGCACCGACCCGTCGCTCAAGAGCGTGCCCGGCGCTGGCGATCCGGGTCTCACCACCGAAGGTATCGGCCGCGCCGACGTGTGGGTGTTCAACCCCACGGCCCTGGGCAACACGCTGGGCGGCGTGCCGCTCAAGATCATGAGCTTCTTCGCCGACACGCCCCGCGCGCTGGCCGTGAGCCCGGACCGCAACACCGTCTACGTGGCCGCCTTCAAGTCGGGCAACGAGACGTCCTCCATCAACGAAGAACTGGTCTGCGACGGCTTCAAGGTCAACACACCCTGCCTGGTCAAGACCAAGATCATGCCCGGCGGCCGCCTGGGCCCCGAGACCAACGCCGAAGGCAAGCCCGCCCCCAAGACAGGCCTCTTGGTCAAATACAACCGCGACAAGAAGCGCTGGGAAGACGAGCTCGGCCGCAACTGGAACACCGGCGTCGAGTTCACCCTGCCCGACAAGGACGTGTTCGCGGTCGATGCCAACAAGCTCACCGAGAAGGTCGCCTTCCCGCACGTGGGCACGGTGCTGTTCAACATGGCCGTGAACCCGGTGTCGGGCACGCTGTACGTGTCCAACACCGAATCCAACAACATGGTGCGCTTCGAGGGCTCCGGTGCCTACGGCGGCTCCACCGTGCAGGGCAAGATCGCGCTGGCCCGCGTCACCGTGATCGCCAACGGCAACGTGGCGCCGCGCCACCTCAACAAGCACATCGACTACAGCAAGCTGGCCACCGACCCGGGCTTCGACACCACCGCCAAGAACCACAGCCTGGCCACGCCGCTGGACATGACCGTGAGCCGCGATGGCCGCACCCTGTACGTGGCCGCCTTCGGCTCCAGCCGCATCGGCGTGTTCAACACGGGCGAGCTGGAATCCGACACCTTCAACCCGCGCACGGCCAGCAGCAACTACATCACCGTCAGCGGCGGCGGCCCCAGCGGCCTGGTGCTCGACGAGGCCCGCAACCGCCTGTACGTGATGACCCGCTTCGACAACGCGATCAAGGTCATCAACCTGAGCAACCGCACCGAGGTGGCCAAGGCCGTGCTCACCAACCCCGAGCCCGCCAGCATCGTGGCCGGCCGCCCCTTCCTGTACGACGCCCAGCGCTCGTCGGCCAACGGCGAGGCCTCGTGCGCGTCGTGCCACACCTTCGGCGACATGGACGACATCGCCTGGGACCTGGGCGATCCCAACGGCGTGGTCACCAAGAGCCCCATCCCCGGCAAGTTCACCGACAAGATCCAGTTCAACATCGCCAAGGTGATCTTCGGCGTGCAGAACAAGATCAACGGCAGCGACGACCCCACCGACTTCCACCCCATGAAGGGCCCCATGGTCACCCAGACCCTGCGCGGCATGGTCAACGCGGGCGCGATGCACTGGCGCGGCGACCGCTCCAACGGTGCGTTCGGCATCTCGGCCACGGACACGCGCCTGTCGTTCAAGAACTTCGCCGTGGCCTTCTCGGGCCTGCTGGGCAACACCCGCGACATGACCGAAGCCGAGATGGACGCCTTCGCCGACTTCCAGCTCGCCGTGATGATGCCGCCCAACCCGATCCGCAACCTGGACAACTCGCTCACGGCGGCCCAGAAACGTGGCTCCGATTTCTACTTCGGCGACCGCCCCTCCGACGGCTTCAAGATCATCGTCAACGGCGAATCGATCACGCCCAACAACAACTGCAACGGCTGCCACACGGTCGATGCCAGCAAGGGCATGTACGGCACCGGCGGCGCGCAGAGCTTCGAGGGCATCTCGCAGATCTTCAAGGTGCCCCAGTTGCGCAACATGTACGCCAAGGTGGGCCGCTTCGGTTCGCCCGCCATCCCCTTCTCCAGCGCCATCGGCACGGGCCACTTGGGCGATCAGGTCCGTGGCTATGGTTTCGTGCACGACGGCACCGCCGACACCCTGGCGCACTTCTTCACCGTGCGCGTGTTCCAGCCCACGCTGAACTCCGGCTTCCCGCTGCTCAACCCCGATGCCACCCGCCGTGACGTCGAGCAGTTCATGCACGCGATGGACAGCGACCTGGCGCCCATCGTCGGCCAGCAGGTGACGCTCTCCAGCGCCAACGCCGCGGCCGCCGGTGCCCGCATCGACCTGCTGGTGCAGCGCGCCCGCACAGCCTTCACCTCGAAGGAACTGGGCGGCACGGTGACGGAATGTGATCTGGTGGCGCAAGTGGTCGAAGGTGGCGTCAAACGCGGCTACTTCTATGACGTGGCCAGCAGCAGCTTCGTCGCCAACGACGGCAGCCGCCGCACCGATGCCGCCCTGCGCGCCGTCGGCATCACCGCCGGCCAGGAGGTGACCTACACCTGCACGCCGCCGGGTTCCGGCAAGCGCATCGCGTACAACAGCTGACCGCCTCATGGGCCGAATGGCCCATGCCGGTGTCACCTGCCTGTTTTGCAGGCAACCTAGTGGCCTTCCCAGGGGGAAGGCCGCTTGTCCTTGGCTTCCTCACAAACTTGTCCACAGGTTTCGTGGACAACTCTGACGCGTCGGGCCTTGTTCCTATACTTCAGCCCATGGACAAGCCGACAAGCGCCGCCGACAAACCACCGGTCGACATCCTCTTCGACCAGGACTTCATCGTGCTCTACCAGGGGCTGGAGCCGGCCCTGTGCCGCGCCGTCGTCGACCGATTCGACCAGGACAAGGGCAAGCAGCGCGGCAGGATCGGCGGGTCCGCCAAGGACGCCTTCTACGAAGACGACGCCAAGATCTCCTGGGACCTGGAGATCCTCAACGAAGGCCCGTGGCGGGACATCTTCCAGGCCATCCATCCGGGCATCCAGGCCTGCCTGGCCGAGTACCTGTCACGCAGCCCCATCCTGCGCTCGTTCAACCTGCAGGCCACGGGCTACAAGATCCAGATGTACCCGCGCAACGAGGGGCGCTTTCGCTGGCATGCCGATTCGGTCGGCCAAGGCGCGGGCGACCGCGTGGTCGCCATGGTGCTCTACCTCAACGACGTGGCCAAGGGCGGCGAGACCGAGTTCTTCCACCAGGGCGTGAAGATATCGCCCCGGGCCGGGCACCTCGTGCTCTTTCCCGCAGGCTGGAACTACATGCACTGCGGGCACGTGCCCGAATCCGGCGACAAGTACATCATCTCGACCTTCATCCGGATCAAGCACTGATCACTCGATCCGCGCCCCGAATCGATCGAAGCGGGGCAGCCAGTGGCCCTGGATGTCGGCCGACGCCAGCACATGGTGGGCGCGCCCCACCAGCAAGTGGCGGGGCACCACGCCGATGAAGCGCGAATCGGCGCTGTTGTCCCGGTTGTCGCCCAGGAAGAAGTAGCTGTCGGCCGGCACGATCGTGGGACCGAAATCACGCCGGGCCAGCACCTCGGGCAGGAACTGCACCGCATGCGCCCTGCCCGGCAGCAGCTCGGTCGATCGAACTGCCGTCGTCTGGCGGCCCTCGCCCAGGGGCTCGCTCACCACCGAAGGCGCACGGTAATCCACCGCCACGCCATTGATGTACAGCACGTTGGCGCGCATGGCCACGGTATCGCCCGGCACGGCCACCAGGCGCTTGATCAGGCGCGTGCCGTCCTTGGGCGACATGAAGATCACCACATCACCGCGCTCGGGCTCACCCGTCTTCAGCAATGACACGTCCGTCAGCGGAAGTTTGAAGTCATAGGCCAGCCGGTTGACCAGCACCACATCGCCTTCCAGCAGGCTGGGCCGCATCGAGCCCGATGGGATCGGGTTCCAGTCGGCCACCGCCAACCGGAAGAAGCCAAAGCCGATGACGAAGATCAGGAAGTTTCGGTTGTCCTTGAACCAGTGCTTCATGGGCCGCTCCAGAATGGCGAGACACGATGGACGCGGGCGCCTCTGCCCGCATCGCCCATGGATCCTGGCCGCGGCAAAAAGATCCATCACCTGCACTCGGGGCAGCAAACATGAAGCCATCCCGGCAAAGAAAAACCCCTTCACACCAGTCACTGGCATGAAGGGGTTCTTGTCTGGTGCCGCCTGTCGGATTCGAACTGACGACCTACCGCTTACAAGGCGGTTGCTCTACCAACTGAGCTAAGGCGGCATGCTTCAAGAAGCAAGGGCCGCATTGTAATGCAGCCCCTGGGATCCCTGACGCTTACTTGATGCGTCGCAACGACGGCCGGCCCCCGCCCGCCGGAGGCGTGGCCGGCGGCTCGGGATCAGCGCCCGATTCGTCCTGAGGCGCGACCTCCAGGGCCACGGCCGCATCCGGGTCGGTGTCCGGCACGCTGGCCAGGCGGATGCCCGACTTGCGCTCCGTCGCCACGGGCGTGGCTTCGGAGCCGTCTTCCGATTCCTGCGGCGTGGGCACCGGGAAAGCCATGCCCTGCCCGTTCTCACGGGCGTAGATGGCGATCACATGGTCCACCGGCACCGCGATGTCGCGCGCCACACCGCCGAAACGCGCCTTGAACTCGATGTACTCGTTGCCCAGCTGCAGCTGGCTCGTGGCATCAAAGCTCACGTTGAGCACGATCTCGTTGTTCTTGACGTACTCGCGCGGCACCTGCACCGTCTTGTCGACGTACACCGCCAGGTAAGGCGTGAAGCCGTTGTCGGTGCACCAGTCGTGCAGGGCCCGGATCAGGTAAGGGCGGGTGGAACTGCCCTGGGCATCGGCGTCGGTCGGCGTGGTCATGAAATCCCGGTGTCGTCGTTACTTGCGCATCACCTTCTCGGAGGGCGTCAGCGCCTCGATGTAGGCCGGCCGCGAGAAGATGCGCTCAGCATACTTCAGCAGCGGCAGCGCGTTCTTCGACAGCTCGATGCCATAGTAATCCAGACGCCACAGCAGGGGCGCGATGGCCACGTCCAGCATGGAGAAGTCGTCGCCCAGCATGTACTTGTTCTTCAGGAAGATGGGCGCCAGCTGCGTCAGGCGGTCGCGGATCTGCGAACGGGCCTTCTCGAGTTGCTTGTCGTTGCCCTTCAGGCCGCCACGGCCTTCGAGCAGGTTCACGTGCGCGAACAGCTCCTTCTCGAAGTTCAGCAGGAACAGGCGCACGCGGGCGCGGGCCACCGGGTCACCCGGCATCAGCTGCGGGTGCGGGAAGCGCTCGTCGATGTACTCGTTGATGATGTGCGACTCGTACAGGATCAGGTCGCGCTCGACGAGGATGGGCACCTCGTTGTAGGGGTTCATCAGGGCGATGTCTTCGGGCTTGGCGAAGACGTCGACGTCGCGGATCTCGAAATCCATGCCCTTTTCGAAGAGCACGAAGCGGCAGCGGTGCGAATAAGGGCAAGTCGTACCGGAGTAAAGCACCATCATGGCGGCAGGATCCTCAATCAGAAACAGGCAAATGCCAAAAACAACGAAGCGCAGTGGCACCCCGCGAAGGGTGTTCACTGCGCCAGACACCCCCGTTCACGAGGGCGCCGTCGATACTCAGTTCACTTCACGTCTTTCCAGAACGCTGCGTTCAGTCGCCACGCGATGAAGAAGAAACCGATCAAAAAGATCATCACACCCACCCCGATGCGGACCCGGCCTTGAGCGTTCGGCTCTGCCATCCACGTCATGTAGGCCACCAGATCGGCCATCGCGCTGTCGAACTCCTGGGCCGACATTTTACCCGGGGTCAACTGCTCGAATCCAGAGAAGGTGTGAACCTTCTTTTTTTCATCATGCGGATCAGCCTCTTCCTTGAACACCGCGGCCCGCTCGCCCTGCAGTTCCCAGAGCACGTGGGGCATGCCCACGTTGGGGAACACCAGGTTGTTCCAGCCGGTCGGCCGGGTGTCGTCCCGGTAGAAGGTGCGCAGGTAGGTGTAGAGGTAGTCCGGGCCGGTGCCGGCGTGGCTGGCCCGGGAGCGGGCCACCAGGGTCAGGTCGGGCGGTACGGCACCGAACCACTCCTTGGCGTCGCGCGGCTTGATGGCCGCGGTCATGGTCTCGCCCACCTTCTCGGCGGTGAAGAGCAGGTTCTGCTTGATCTGGTCGTCCGTGAGGCCAATGTCCTTCAGCCGGTTGTAGCGCACGAAGGCCGCCGAGTGGCAGTTCAGGCAGTAGTTGACGAACAGCTTGGCCCCGTTCTGCAGCGCGGCCAGGTCGGTCACGCGCTCCTTGGGAAAGCGGTCCAGCTGGGCGCCGCCTTCCGAGGCCTGGGCGCCCGAGGCCAGCGCCAGCACGGTCAGCAGCGATGCAATGATGCGATGGATCATGTTGGTGTGCTCCTGCTGCTCAATGGGCGTCGAAGGTCACGCGCTCGGGCACCGGCTTGAACGTGCCCAGGCGGCTCCACCACGGCATCAGCAGGAAGAAGCCCAGGTAGATCAGGGTGCCGAACTGCGCCATCTTCTCGTACACGGGCGATGGCGGCTCGATGCCCAGCCAGCCCAGCATGATGAAGTTCAGCACGAACACGCCGTAGACGATCTTGTGCCAGTCGGGCCGGTAGCGGATCGACTTGACCGGGCTGTGGTCCAGCCAGGGCAGGAAGGCCAGGATGACCACGGCGCCGCCCATCACGACCACACCCCAGAACTTGGCTTCGAACTTCAACAGCAGCGCGATGGCCACGGCCGCCGCGATGACCACGGCGATCTTGCGGGCGCTGCTGCCCGAGCCCTTGATCAGATTGAACAGCGCGGCCAGCCCGACGATGACCGCGAACACCAGCACCATCTGGTCGGTGGTGGCGCGCAGCATCGAATAGAACGGCGTGAAGTACCAGACCGGCGCAATGTGCGGCGGCGTCTTGAGCGGATCGGCCGGGATGAAGTTGTTGTACTCCAGGAAGTAGCCGCCGAACTCGGGCGCGAAGAAGATCACCGCCGAGAACACCAGCAGGAAGCCGGCCACGCCCACGATGTCGTGCACCGTGTAGTAGGGGTGGAAGGGGATGCCGTCCAGCGGGATGCCCTTGGCATCCTTCTTGGCCTTGATCTCGACCCCGTCGGGGTTGTTGGAGCCCACCTCGTGCAGCGCGATCAGGTGCGCCACCACCAGGCCCAGCAGCACCAGCGGCACGGCGATCACGTGCAGCGAGAAGAAGCGGTTCAGGGTGGCGTCGCCCACGACGTAGTCGCCGCGGATCAGGATGGCCAGGTCAGGGCCCACGAAGGGGATCGCCGAGAACAGGTTGATGATCACCTGGGCGCCCCAATAGGACATCTGGCCCCAGGGGAGCAGGTAGCCCATGAAGGCCTCGGCCATCAGGCACAGGAAGATCAGGCAGCCGAAGATCCAGACCAGCTCGCGCGGCGTGCGGTAGGAGCCGTAGATCAGCCCGCGGTACATGTGCAGGTACACCACCACGAAGAAGGCCGAAGCCCCGGTGGAGTGCATGGTGCGGATCAGCCAGCCCCAGGGCACATCGCGCATGATGTACTCGACGCTGGCGAAGGCCACCGGGATGCCGGCCGTGTTGAGCGTGGCATCCGGCTTGTAGTTCATGACCAGGAAGATGCCGGTCACGATCTGGATCACCAGCACCAGCAGGGCCAGCGAGCCGAAGAAATACCAGAAGTTGAAGTTCTTGGGGGCGTAGTACTGCGCGGCGTGCTCGTTCCAGAGCTTGGTGGCCGGAAACCGGTTGTCCACCCAGGTCATGAACTTCTCGCCGGCCGAGGCGCCCGCGGGCGCTTGCTTGAATTCAGCCATGGTTGATGCTCCCTGCCTCAGGCCTTCTTGTCTTCACCAATGAGGATCTTGGTGTCCGAGAGGTACATGTGCGGCGGCACTTCGAGGTTGTCGGGCGCGGGCTTGTTCTTGAACACGCGGCCGGCCATGTCGAAGGTGGAGCCGTGGCAGGGGCACAGGAAGCCGCCCGGCCAGTTGTCGGGCAGCGAGGGCTGGGCACCGGATTGGAACTTCGCCGACGGCGAGCAGCCCAGGTGGGTGCAGATGCCCACGGCCACCAGGATCTCGGGCTTGATCGAGCGGTGATGGTTGCGGGCGTATTCAGGGGTGAGCTCGTCCGGCTTGCGCTGGGACTCGGGGTCGGCCAGTTCGGCGGAGATCTTGTCGAGCTCGGCCAGTTGCGATGGCGTGCGCTTGATGATCCACACGGGCTTGCCGCGCCACTCCACCGTCATCATCTCGCCCTCTTTCAGGGCACCGATGTCTGCCTCGACCGCGGCGCCTGCCGCGCGGGCCCGTTCAGAGGGTTGGAACGTCGAGACGAAAGGCACGGCGGTGGCGACGCCACCAGCACCACCGGCGATGCAGGCGATGGTCACCCACGTCCGGCGGCTTTGATCCACTGGCTGATTGCTCATTGGTTCCTCGGGGACGATGAACGATGGAAAAGGGGTCGGCTGTTATTCTAGCCACGGGCCCTCTGGTTTATAACCACGCCAGACAGGCACGCACAGTCAGATCAAACCCTGTGCATTTAAGTCGATTTCCACCTCTAACCAGTGATAGATAGGAGCGGGCGCATGAGTTTCGTGACCGAATTCAAGGAGTTTGCCGTCAAGGGCAACGTGGTCGACCTCGCCGTGGGCGTGATCATCGGTGGCGCCTTCGGGAAGATCGTGGATTCGGTGGTCAACGACCTGATCATGCCGCTGGTAGGCAAGGTGGTCGGCGGACTGGATTTCTCCAGTTATTACATCGGCCTGGCCGGCCAACCCACCGGCTTGCCGCTGGCCGACGCCAAGAAACTGGGCGCCGTGTTCGCGTGGGGTAATTTCGTGACCGTCGCGCTGAATTTCGCCATCCTGGCGTTCATCATCTTTTTGATGATCAAGCAGATCAACCGGCTGCGTCAGCCGGCGCCCGCCGCCCCGGCCGCGCCGGCCCCCACCCCGGAGGACATCGTCCTGCTGCGGGAAATTCGTGACAGTTTGAAACGATAACGAAAGTCCGGATCGGGATGGCCGATATCCAGATCGAAAGGGGTGGAAGTCTTCACCCCGTTGTGATCTGGATGTAGAACCCACTGTGACCGATCCCCGACTGGACCGTCTGCTCGAACCTGCCGTGACCCGCCTGGTGGCGGGCATGACGCAGGCCATCGACAAGACGGGGGCCCAGCTGGGCATGCTGGCCCTCGCGGCCAACAGCAATGCCGAGCGCCAGGCGTTGATGAACGCCGAGTACGACCTGCAGCGCCGCTGCACGGCCGTCGGACAGGCGTTCGCGCGCGACCTGGGCGAGCGCATCGCGAAGGATCTGCAGCGCCAGCAGCCTGAAGGCGCCGCCTACGCGGACACGGACTGGACAGCCCTGCGCCTCGTGGAGAACGCCGAGGTCGAGGAAACCGTCACGGCCGCGCGCCTGACCCGCCTGCTGGAGATCGACACCGACGCCACGCTGCGCGAACTGCGTGGCTACTTTGTCACACTCCAGGGCGCCGACACGCAGGATGACGTCTTTCCGCTGCGGCCGGCCATCGTGGGCAAGGCCCTTCTGAAAGCCGTGACGCAGGCCAGCGAGGATGCCGACGCGCAACAGCAGTTGGCGCGCGTGCTGGCCGTGCACGCCAGCGCCGCGCTCAAGACCTGCTACGAACAACTGCTGGGTGATTGCAGGCAGATGGGCGTGGAGCAGGCGCCCCTGCTGGTGCGCAAGCCCGCAGGCCACACCGGCAGCCCCGGCCTGGACCGGGAATCAGGCCATTCATCGACCAGCGGCGCGCCCTTGTCATCGCGCAGCAGCGAGCTGGATGGCGCCAGCGACCCAGCGGCCTGGACACCTCCACCGTCGATGAAGAAGCTGGGCGACCTGTTCGGCATGGCACTGCCCTCTCCACAGGATCTGCAGGCCGCCGCCGCGCGCGTGGGCGGATCCGGCAGCGGCGGTGGCACGGGTGGCGGCAGCGGCGCATCCTCCGGCTCCGCCCAGGGCCCGGCAGGCGATGCCGACAGCAGCATGCTCGGCCTGATGCGCCGGCTGCAGAGCCTGTCGGCCATGTCCTCGGGCTGGGCCCTGTCCAGCCCTGGCGGCCTGCCCTCGGGCGAGGTGCAGAGCCCGGCCAACCTGATCCGCGCCCACCGCGAAGAGCTGGTGCAGGCCAGCGGCGGCGCCGCGCTCGACCAGATGGTCATCGACATCGTGGCGACGCTGTTCGACCAGGTGCTGTCCGACCCGAAGGTGCCGCCGCAAATGGCCCGCCAGATCGGCCGGCTGCAGCTGCCGGTGCTGCGCGTGGCCCTGCGCGACCAGACCTTCTTCCATTCGCGCAAGCACCCGGTGCGCCGCCTGGTCAACCGCATGGCCAGCCTGGCCGTCGCCTTCGATCGCCTCGATGAGGGCCCCGGCCACGAGTGCATCAAGGTCGTGACCGAACTGGTGCGCGAGATCGTCGAAGGCGATTTCGACCGGCCGGACATCTACGAATCCAAGCTGGCCGAGCTGGAGCGCTTCGTCGCCTCGCAGAACGAGCGGGACGTCGAAGAGAGCGCCGCCGTGGCCGCTCTGCTCAGCGGCAAGGAAGCCGATCTGCGCGTGCAGCAACGCTACATGCAGCAGGTGCGCAGCGAACTGGCCGACCTGGAGGCGCCGGACTTCCTCAAGGAATTCCTGGCCCAGATCTGGACGCAGGTGCAGGTCATGGTGGCCGTGCGCCATGGCCCCGAGAGCGACAAGGCCGTGCGCATGCGCAAGGCTTCCCACCAACTGGTGCTGAGCGTGCAGCCCAAGGGCCACCCCTCGCTGCGGCAGGATTTCCTGCGGCAGCTGCCCCAGCTGATGAAGGACCTGCACGAAGGCCTGGACATGATCCAGTGGGCGGCCGAGGCCAAGGAAGGCTTCTTCGCCCAGCTGCTGCCGCTGCACGCCGAGGCGCTGAAGGCTCCGCCGCCACACGATTTGACCCTGCGCCTGCTGGAGCAGCGCCTGCGCAAGGTCGAGCAGCTCACCATCCCCACGCGGGAAGACGCGGCCAACGACCCGCTGCCCGCCCCCAGCTCGACCACGGAGCCCGGCCCGCTGGCCATGGCCGCCACGATGACGCCGCAGGAGGCGCAATCGGCCGGCTGGGTCAGCGAAGCAAGCTTGCTGGAAGACACGGGCAACGGCGGCCTGGACATCGACCTGAGCGCCGGCGACGAGCCGGACCTGACCGCGGTGGACCTGGACCTCCCGCTGGACACCCCGGCCCCGCCCTCGGCCGGCCCTTCGCTGGTCAACTTCATCCAGCCCGGCGCGGCCTACCGCATGCTGCTCAAGGGCCAGTGGAAGAAGGTGCGCCTGACGTGGGTGTCCGAGGGCCGCACCTTCTTCATGTTCACGCAGGGGCATTCGCCGTCCAAGCAGACCATCTCGCTGACGGCCCGCACCCTTACGCAGATGTGCGCCTCAGGGCGTTTCAAGGCTTTCGAGCAGGCCCAGCTGCTGGAGCGCGCCACCATCCGGGCACGCCGCCAACTGGCCGCCCTGGGGCAGACGCGCAACACCAAGGTCGCGGCCTGAGCCGCCCCCCCGCGGCGACCCTCCGCCTTCGACCGCGCTCAGGCCGATGCGGCCATTTGCCTTGCCACGCGCATCGCTTCCGTGAGGCTGGACGGATCCGCCTTGCCGGTGCCCGCCAGGTCGAACGCCGTACCGTGGTCGGGGCTGGTGCGCACGAAAGGCAGGCCCAATGTGACATTCACGCCGTGGGCCACCCCCATGTACTTCACCGGGATCAGCCCCTGGTCATGGTACATCGCCACGACCACGTCGAACTCGCGCGGATGCTCAGGCGGCGCATGCCGAGCGCGCATGAAGACGGTATCCGGTGCCAGCGGGCCCGTGGTGTCGATGCCCTCGGCGCGAGCCGCCTCCAGCGCCGGGATGATCACGCGCAACTCCTCATCGCCGAACAGCCCGCCCTCGCCCGCATGCGGATTGAGACCCGCCACCGCGATCCTTGGCCGCTCAAAGCCCATTTTCATGAAACTTTGATGCGTGATGCGCACCGTTGACAGCACATTGTCGATGGTCACCGCATCCAGAGCCTGCCGCAGCGATACGTGGATGGACACCAGCACCGTGCGCAGTTCGTGGTTGGCCAGCATCATGCGGACTGGCACCAGGGGCTGGCCGGCCGGCGTTGCCAACGCCTGAAGCAGCTCCGTGTGCCCCGGGAATGTCTCGCCGGCCAGCGACAGTGACTCCTTGTGCAATGGCGCCGTCACCAGGGCCAGGGCCTTGCCCTCCTGCACCAGGGCGGCGCCTTCACGCACGCAACGGGCCGCTGCGGCGCCGGCAGCCGCATTCACCTGGCCCCAGGGCAACCCGTCCAGCGCTGGCGGCAGCCCGTCCGGCTCCCACACCGGCACCACGACTGAATCGCTGGATACCGCGGGCGCAGGCTCCGCTCGCACGGCCCACACCCGAAGGCCCGCTGCTCCCGCACGGCGAGATGCCAATGCCGCCACCGCCCGGCGCATCACCTCCGCCGAACCGACCACCACCGCGCCGGGGGCCTCGTCGGCCAGCCACTGCGAGGCCACGATCTCCGGCCCGATGCCGCAGGGGTCGCCCATGGACAGCACCAGCGGCGCGGGTTTTGTCCATACGTCGTTCGACGGGTGATCCAAAGAGGAAGCAGGATGTTGCATGCCCCCGATTTTGACTGCTTGAGCCGCGGCGCGCCCAGGCCCCGGCGTACACTGACCGGCTATGAACTGGTTAGATGACATTCGCTGGGACGACCAGGGCCTCGTGCCCGTGATTGCCCAGGAGGTGGGCACAGGCGACGTGCTGATGTTCGCCTGGATGAACCGCGACGCCCTGGCCCGCACCGCCGAGCTGGGCGAAGCCGTGTACTGGAGCCGCTCGCGCAAGCGCCTGTGGCACAAGGGCGAAGAATCTGGCCACACCCAGAAGGTGCACGACATTCGCCTGGACTGTGACAACGACGTTGTGCTGATCAAGGTGGAGCAACTGGGCCATGAACCCGGCATCGCCTGCCACACGGGCCGTCACAGTTGTTTCTTCCAACGCCACGACAATGGCCGCTGGGTCACCGCCGAGCCGGTCTTGAAAGACCCGGAAAGCATCTACAAATAAAGCCATCGGGCGCTGCAAGGCGCTCCGCGTGCGTTCGCCGTTTCACCATGAGCAATCCCGCCACCCCCATCCCCACCCTGGACGTGCTGCAGCGCGTGGCTGAGGTCATCGAATCCCGCAAGGGGGGCGATCCGGACAAGAGCTACGTGGCGCGCCTGTTCCACAAGGGCACGGACACCATGCTCAAGAAGGTGGGTGAAGAGGCCACCGAAATGGTGCTGGCGGCCAAGGATCTGGCGGCCACCCCCGGCGATGAAGACGCACGCAAGGCCTTGGTGGGCGAATTGGCCGATCTGTGGTTTCATTCGATGGTGGCCATGGTTCACCTGGGCCTGGGCCCGCAAGACGTCGTGCAGGAATTGGCGCGGCGCGAGGGCCTGTCGGGCCTGGAAGAATTCGCGCGCCGCACGCCGGGCTGAACGCCGGATGCACCAAGTTGGCACGCAATTCGCAAGACACTGTTTTCGTAGTGGTAAGGTCACAAGACCGTTGAGGAGCAGACGATGGGATCGTTGAGCATTTGGCACTGGCTGATCGTGCTGGTGATCGTGGTGATGGTGTTCGGCACCAAGAAGCTGAAGAACGTGGGCACCGACCTGGGCGCCGCGGTCAAGGGCTTCAAGGATGGCGTGAAGGACGGTGGCGCTGCTGCGCCGGAAGCACCTGCGCAACAGGTGACCAACACCGCCAAGACCGACGCCAACACGGTGGACGTCGAAGCCAAGACAAAGTCCTGACCACCCCTTACCGGGCCTGAACAAGGCCCCGCCGCCACGTGATCGACTTTGGCATAGACAAACTCGCCCTGATCGGCGCGGTCGCGCTGATCGTGATCGGGCCCGAACGGCTGCCCAAGGTGGCCCGCACCGTCGGTGTGCTGCTGGGCAAGGCCCAGCGTTACGTCTCGCAGGTGCAGGCCGAGGTCAACCGCTCCATCGAGCTCGAAGAGCTCAAGAAGATGAAGACCGGCCTGGAGACCGCCGCCTCGGACGTCGAGACCGCCGTCTACCAGAACCTGGACGAGGTGCGGCAGGCGAGCGACGGCTTCCACGAGGGCGAACGCCCGAGCGACGACCTGCGCTCGCCGACACATTACACGCCGTCCTACAGCCATGTGTACACGCCGGCGCGCAAGAACTGGCGCCTGAAAAAGGCCGCCGTGCCCATGTGGTACAAGCAGCACAACGGCGTGCGCCGGCATGTGCAGTCGGGCGCGGCGCGCGTGGCGAGGTTCCGCCCGCCCGGCGTCGGCCCGCGCTGATGCGGGCTGATGAGGCCACGTTGATGTCAGACCGCGTGTCGATGCCCCCCCCATTCCTGCCCGACAGAGGCCCCGTGAGCCAAGACCCCCAACCCAACGAGATGGAGGGCACCGAGCAGCCCTTCGTCACCCATCTGATCGAGTTGCGCGACCGGCTGATCCGGGCGGTGTTCGCCATTGGCATCTGCTTCATCGTGCTGGCGCTGTACCCCGGCCCTTCGGGCCTGTATGACCTGCTCGCCCAGCCGCTGGTACAGAACCTGCCCAAGGGCGCCACGCTGATCGCCACCAGCGTGATCTCGCCCTTCATGGTGCCGATCAAGATCACGATGCTGGCCGCCTTCATGCTGGCGCTGCCGGTGGTGCTTTATCAGATCTGGGCCTTCGTCGCACCAGGGCTGTACGCCAACGAGAAGCAGCTGGTGCTGCCGCTGATCGTGTCGAGCACGCTGCTGTTCTTCATGGGCGTGGCCTTCTGCTACTTCTTCGTCTTCGGCAAGGTCTTCCACTTCATCCAGCAGTTCGCGCCCAAGAGCATCACGGCGGCACCGGACATCGAGGCCTACCTGGGCTTCGTGATCAACATGTTCCTGGCGTTCGGCGCGGCCTTCGAGGTGCCGGTGGTGGTGGTGATCCTGTCGCGCATGGGCATCGTGCCGGTGGCCAAGCTGAAGGAATGGCGTGGCTATTTCGTGGTGGTGGCCTTCGTGATCGCCGCGGTGGTGACGCCGCCGGACGTGGTGTCGCAGCTGGCGCTGGCCATTCCGATGTGCATCCTCTATGAGGTGGGGATCTGGGCGGCGCAGTTCGCGGAGAAGTCCAGAAAGGACAACGATGAGGCGAAGGATGCGTCGTCGGCCTCCGGGTCTTGATGCCGCTCTTGCGCTTGCGTTTTGACACCGCGCCTCTTTTGGGGCGCGTTTTCTTTGTCTGGGCTTTTTGGAAGCGCTTTGTCGGGGCAGCGCGGCGCGGGGGCTGAGCCAACCTGCGTCCGGGCTTCATTGGGGTGGTCCCGACTTCGGCGGGACCGACAACGCAGGCCCCGGCGGGCTGCCCCCGCATCCCGCGCCCCGCGCTGCCACGAAAGAACGCCAGAACCGACGACAGCAGCCAAACATGCCGACTGCCGTCAGCCAGCGCAATCACTCATCATCATCCTGATCGGCATTGCCGGCCGGCCGATTGATCGCCTTGGGCCGTTGCGCCACCGTCACATCGACCGACAAGGTCTGGTTCCCGCGCCGCACCTGCACCTGCGCCACCGACCCAGGCTTCAACCCCGCCACCGCATTGAGCAGCTGCGTCGTGTTGCCCACCTTGGCCTGCGCCACCTGCACCACCACGTCGCCCGGGCGCACGCCGCCCTTGGCCGCCGGCCCGTTGTGCAGCACCCCGGTGATCAGCACCCCGTCTTTCACAGGCAGGTTGAAGGTCTCGGCGATCTCGGGCGTCAGGTCACGCGGCTCCACGCCGATCCAGCCCCGGGTCACCTGGCCGTCCTTGATCAGGCTCTCCATCACCAGGCGCGCCGTGGACACGGGGATCGCGAAGCCGATGCCCATGTTGCCGCCCGAGCGCGAGTAGATGGCGCTGTTGATGCCCATCAGGTTGCCGTGCGCATCCACCAGCGCGCCGCCCGAGTTGCCCGGGTTGATGGCAGCGTCCGTCTGGATGAAGTTCTCGAAGGTGTTGATGCCCAGCTGGTTGCGCCCCAGCGCGCTGACGATGCCGGAGGTCACCGTCTGGCCCACGCCGAAGGGGTTGCCGATGGCCAGCACCGCATCGCCCACCTGCAGGGTGTCGGAATCACCGAACACGATGGCCGGCAACTTGTCCAGGTCGATCTTGAGCACGGCCAGGTCGGATTCCGGATCGCTGCCGATGACCTTGGCGCGTGCCTTGCGGCCGTCCGTCAGCATGACCTCGATGTCATCCATGCGGTCGACCACGTGGTTGTTGGTCAGCACGTAGCCGTCCTGGCTGACGATCACGCCCGATCCCACACCCGATTGGGATTGGCCGTTGCCGTCCTGCTCACCGAAGAAATAGCGGAACCAAGGATCCTTGTGGCGGGGGTTGCGCGAGGCCGCCTTGCTGGTGATCACGCTGACCACGGTGGGCGCCGCGCGCTTGGCGGCGTCGGAAAATCCGACATCGGCCGCCCGGACACCCTTCTGCCCTGCCCCGGGGATGGTGGCCGGCGGAGGATCGCCGAGGGGCAAGGTGACGACGGGCGAGCCGTTCTGCCAGGGCAGGCTCTGGATCCACTGCGGTTTGAGCGTGGACACCACGAAAATGACGGCCACCGCGACGGTGACCGCCTGCGAGAAAATAAGCCAGAGTTTGCGCATTGAAGGAAAGCCGAATGACCACCGACGTGATCGAACGCGAAGCATTGACCGCCCATCTCGACCAGTTGCTCGAGAGCGGGCGATTCCGCGATTATGGGCCGAACGGTCTGCAAGTGGAGGGCAAGCCGCAGATTCGCAAGCTCGTCACGGGCGTGACGGCGAGCCTGGCCCTGATCGAAGCCGCCGTGGCGGCCGGGGCCGACGCGATCCTGGTGCACCACGGCCTGTTTTGGCGTGGGCAGGATGGGCGCGTGACGGGCTGGATGCGCCAACGCCTGAACACGCTGCTGCGCAACGACATCAACCTGCTGGCTTACCACCTGCCGCTGGACGCGCATGCCAGCCTGGGCAACAACGCGCAGTGGGGGCAGCGCCTGGGCCTCGTGGCCGACGGGCGTTTCGGCGAACAGGACCTCGGCTACATTGGCGCCGCGCCGCCGGAGGGCCTGAGCCTGGAAGGCCTGACCGACCGCGTGTCACTGGCCATGGGCCGCACGCCCACGGTGGTCAATGGTGATGGCCGGCCGCTCAAGCGCATCGCCTGGTGCAGCGGCGGGGCCCAGGGCTACTTCGAGCAGGCCATCGCGGCTGGGGCCGATGTGTACCTGACGGGCGAGATCTCAGAGCCGCAGGCCCATTACGCGCGCGAGATGGGCGTGGCCTTCATGGCCTGCGGGCATCACGCCAGCGAGCGCTACGGCGTGCAGGCGCTGGGCCAGGCCGTGTACGAACGCTTCGGCGTGGCGCACGCCTTCATCGACATCGACAACCCCGCCTGAGCGGGGCTGTCATCCGGCTCGCTCAGCGCGCCAGCACCGATTCGAGCTCGGCGAAGCTGTGGGCGTGCAGGTCGGCGTCGATGGGCTGCCCCAAAGCCGCTTCCAGGCGCTTGGCCGAGAACAGCCCACGCAGCGAGGTCTTGCCGTCGCTCACTTCGGTGATCAGGAGGTAGCGCAGGCCGTTCTCGCGCAGGGTGGCGACGATGTCACCCACACGGGCGTGGCGCACGTCCTGCATGTCCGCCACTTCCCAATGGGTCAGCGGCGTCATCACGTCGGCCAGCGACAGCTCGTCGCGCTGGACGTTGTGCGTCAGTGCGCGCAGCACCGGTCGTTCCCCCATCAAGGTGTCGGCCGTGACCATGCCGACCAGTTCGCCATTGGCGCCCGACACGAAAGCCATGCGCACACCGGCACGCAGCATCACGTGCAGGGTCTGGTCCAGGCCATCGCGGTGGCTGGCGACCACCAGGGGGCTGAAGCGCAGGTCGGTGAGCAGGGCAATGGCGCGGTCGTCAGGGCGCGCGGTGCGCTTGAGCTGAGGCAGGCTGGGCGCTTGGGTCAGCGACGACAGGGGCACGGAGCGGAAGCGTTGTGCTTGTTGTTGTGCGTCAGACATGAGAGGACTCCTTTCCATCGGATGGAGCGTCCGCTGGTGGCCCGTCATGACCCGATGCTTCCGGGGTGGCTGGGCGCGGCGGATGTTGTCCATGGCCTCGCCTCTACATTACGCCGAAGTGGCCGTTCAGGTTGACAGGTTCGCATGGCCTTAGGGCCCTTGATGTGATGCCATTCACGTCTGTTCAGAGACGTGATCTGTGGCAGAACACGGGCCATGCACCGCAACGGTGAAGAAGTGCAAAGGGCCGCATGCAGCGGCCCTTTTGTGTGATCAGCTTGATCGTGGTGCTTCGCTCAGATCCGCACCGGGATGCCGCGCTGGGCCATCAGCGCCTTGGCCTGGCCGACGGTGTACTCGCCGTAGTGGAAGATGCTGGCGGCCAGCACCGCGTCGGCCCCGCCCTGCTGCACGCCATTGGCCAGGTCATCGAGGTTGCCCACGCCGCCCGAGGCGATCACGGGCACGCTCACGGCGTCGCTCACGGCGCGCGTGAGGGCCAGATCGAAGCCCGACTTGGTGCCGTCCTTGTCCATGCTGGTCAGCAGGATCTCGCCGGCACCGTATTGAGCCATCTGCGTGGCCCAGGCCACCACGTCCAGGCCCACGTTCTTGCGGCCGCCGTGCGTGTAGACGTCCCAGCCCGGGCCGCGCGCGGCCAGGTCATCGCCCTGGCGGCGCTTGGCGTCGATGGCCACCACGATGCACTGCGAGCCGTACTTGTCGGAGGCATCGCGGATCACCTGCGGGTTGGCCACGGCCGCCGAGTTGAAGCTGACCTTGTCGGCACCGGCGTTGAGCAGGCGGCGCACGTCCTCGACCACGCGCACGCCGCCGCCCACCGTCAAGGGGATGAACACCTGGGAGGCGACGGCCTCGATGATGGGCAGAATCAGGTCACGCCCATCGCTGGTGGCGGTGATGTCCAGGAAGGTGAGTTCGTCGGCGCCTTGCTCGTTGTAGCGAGCGGCGATCTCGATCGGGTCACCGGCATCGCGCAGTTCGACGAAGTTGACCCCTTTGACCACACGGCCGCCCGTGACGTCGAGACAAGGAATGATTCGTTTGGCGAGCATGAGAAAACGGCAACAGGGTCGAGGGATGAACAGGGAACACCGTTTGGTGTAATCGCCATTGTAGGGAGTCGCAGGCGCGCTCGCCGCATCCACGCCACAAGGAGCTTCCATGATCCGCAAACTGCCGCCGACGGCCCGCATCCTCATCGCCATGGTCATCGGCATCCTGGTGGGCTGGGCGGTGTTCGCCCAGGCGCCGGACAAGGCCACGGCCAGCCAGATCGCGGGCTACTTCTCGATCGTGTCGGACATCTTCCTGCGGCTGATCAAGATGATCATCGCGCCGCTGGTGTTCTCGACGCTGGTGGTGGGCATCGCGCACATGGGCGATGCCAGTTCGGTGGGACGTGTGTTCCTCAAGGCGCTGGGCTGGTTCATGACCGCCTCGCTGGTGTCGCTGCTGCTGGGCATGGTGCTGGCCAACCTGATGCAGCCTGGCGCGCACCTGAACCTGCCCTTGCCCGACGAGCACGCCGCCGTGAACCTGGCCACGTCCAAGTTCACGCTGAAGGATTTCGTGGGCCATCTGGTGCCCAAATCCTTCGCCGAGGCCATGGCCAACAACGAGATCCTGCAGATCGTGGTGTTCTCGATGTTCTTCGGCGTGGCGATGGCAGCCCTGGGCGACAAGGCCCGCACGCTGACGACGTCCATCGAGGAGCTGTCACACGTGATGCTCAAGATCACCGGCTACATCATGGGCTTCGCGCCCTTCGCGGTGCTGGCGGCCATGGCGGCCACGGTGGCCGTCAACGGGCTGGAGATCCTGCTGCGCTTCGCGGTGTTCATGGGCCAGTTCTACGTCGCGTTGATCCTGCTGTGGATGCTGCTGGTGCTGGCGGGCTGGGCGGTGCTGGGGCGGCGCATCGTCACGCTGCTGCGCGGCATCCGCGAAGCCTTCCTGCTGTCCTTCGCCACGGCCAGCTCCGAAGCGGCGTACCCCAAGCTGCTGGACGCACTGGACCGCTTCGGCGTGCGCCGGCGCATTTCCAGCTTCGTGATGCCGTTGGGCTACTCCTTCAACCTGGATGGCTCGATGATCTACTGCACTTTCGCGACGCTGTTCATCGCGCAGGCCTACGGCATCCACCTGCCGTTGGCCACCCAGATCACGATGCTGCTGGTGCTGATGCTGACGTCCAAGGGCATCGCGGGCGTGCCTCGCGCCTCGCTGGTGGTGATCGCCGCCACGCTGACCCACTTCAACATCCCGGAGGCGGGGCTGCTGCTGATCCTGGGTGTGGACACCTTCCTGGACATGGGCCGTTCAGCCACCAACGCCGTGGGCAACTCCATCGCGGCGGCGGCTGTGGCCAAATGGGAGGGTGCACTGCTCTCCGAGGAAGAAGCCCGTGAACGCGCCCACACCCTGGACACCGAACCCGATCCGGAACCCGCCCACGCCCCCCCTCGCCACGGCTGAACAGCCTGGCGCGCCGCGCCATGGCCTGGTCTTGCGTGGAAGGGCTTGGGGGCGGCATGGGCTGCGGCGCACGGCGGGTGGCATCGTCCACATCCTCGCGGCCTCGGCATGGCTGCTGGCCGGCACCGCCCAAGCCCAAGTGCCCACCGAGACCCAGCCAGCCCCCACGGTGCTGACGGGCACCCTGCTCAAGGCTCACAACCAGGGCGAAGTGGCGATCGGCTACCGCGGTGACCTGCCGCCTTTCTCTTTCGTGCCTGCGCCGGGCTCGGAGCCGCGCGGCTACTCGATCGAGCTGTGCCGCTCACTCGCCCACGCGATGGCCGAGGCAGTGCACAAGCCGCTGCGCATTCGCTGGGTGCCGCTCACGGCGGCCTCGCGCATCCCGGCCGTGGAACAGGGCCAGGTGGACCTGGAGTGCGGCACGACCACCAGCACGCACGACCGCCAGCAGCGGGTGGCCTTCTCGCCTTTGATCTTCGTGTCCGGCACGCGGCTGCTGGTGCCGCGCGACTCGACCGTGCAGTCGCTGCGCGACCTGGCCGGGCAGCGGGTGTCGGTCACGGCCGGCACCACGAACGAACAGATCCTGCGTGATCTGGCGGCCCAGCACCGCGTGCCGGTCACCCTAGTGCCCTCGTCTGACCACGACGCCTCGTTCTCGCTGCTGGCGCGCGGCCAGGTGCAGGCCTTCGCCACCGACGAGGTGCTGCTGTACGTGCGCGCGGCGCAATCGGGCACGCAGCGCGAGCTGTACCGGCTGGTGGGCGATCGACTCTCCTACGAGCCCTACGCCATCATGTTCCGCAAGGGCGATCCGGCCATGGCCGCGGTGGTGGCCGATGCCTTCCACGAGATGGCGCGCAACGGCGAGATCGAACGCCAGTACCGCCAGTGGTTCATGCGCAAGCTGCCCTTCCTCGGCATCACGCTGGGCCTGCCGATGAGCACGCAGCTGCGGCTGTCGATCGAGACGCTGGCGTCCAATCCCTGAGAGGGCCCCGCATCAGAGGGCCCGAAAAGCAGCAAGGCGGCCCGAGAGCCGCCCTGCTTCATGGTGGTGCGCCTGATCCGCGCAACCGCTTGGCTCAGCCTTCGCCGTTGAGCTCGTCCGCGCGGGTCTGCGCGGCGGCGAAATCCAGATCGCCGCTGTAGATCGCGCGGCCGCAGATCACGCCCTCGACGCCTTCATCTTCGACGGCGCAGAGCTTCTCGATGTCCAGGATGTTGGACAGGCCGCCCGAGGCGATCACGGGCACGGCCAGGGCCTGGGCCAGCTTCACGGTGGCGTCGATGTTGATGCCGGTGAGCATGCCGTCGCGGCCGATGTCGGTGTAGATGATGCCTTCGACGCCGTAATCCTCGAACTTCTTGGCCAGGTCGACCACCTCGTGGCCGGAGAGCTTGCTCCAGCCGTCGGTGGCCACCTTGCCGTCCTTGGCGTCCAGGCCGACCAGGATGTGGCCGCCGAAGGCGCTGCAGGCATCCTTCAGGAAACCGGGGTTCTTGACCGCGGCCGTGCCAATGATGACGTAGCTCAGGCCGTCATCGAGGTAGCGCTCGATGGTGTCCAGATCACGGATGCCGCCGCCCAGCTGCACGGGGATTTCGTCGCCCACCTCTTTGATGATGGCCTTGATGGCCGCCTCGTTGACCGGCTTGCCCGCGAACGCGCCATTGAGGTCCACCAGGTGCAGGCGCCGGGCGCCTGCCTCCAGCCATCGTCGGGCCATCGCGGCCGGATCCTCGCCGAAGGTGGTGGAATCGTTCATGTCGCCTTGTTTGAGGCGCACGCATTTGCCGTCTTTCAGGTCAATCGCGGGAATCAGCAGCATGGCTTGGGGCCAGAGGGTGGAAAGAAGGGGTGAAACATCAACCGTGGACGCGTACGGCGGCGCTCACGGTTGCCACGTCAGGAAGTTGCGGTACAGGGCCAGGCCGTGCGCCGCGCTTTTTTCGGGGTGGAACTGTGTCGCGAAAATATTATCCCGGGCCACCGCGCAGGTAAAGCGGGTGCCATAGTCGGTCTCGCCGGCGCTGTGTTGGGGATTATCCACAACCGCATGGTAGCTGTGGACGAAGTAGAAGTAGCTGTCTTCGGGAATGCCTGCCCACATGGGGTGGGGTTGGTCGCCCTGGTTGGCCGGCTGGTGGACCCGGTTCCAGCCCATCTGGGGCACTTTGTAGCGACTGCCGTCAGGTTGGGTGCGCCCCTCCAGGCGGAAGCGGATCACGCGGCCGGGGATCAGGCCCAGGCCCGGGGTGTCCTGCTCTTCGCTGTGGTCCAGCAGCATCTGCATGCCCACGCAGACGCCCATCAGGGGCTTGCGGGCCGCCGCATCCAGAACGGCCTGCAGCAGGCCGCCGCCATGGGCTTCGCGCAGCTCGCGCATGCAGTCGCGCATGGCCCCCTGGCCGGGCAGGACGACGCGCTCGGCGGCGTGCACCACCTCGGGGTCGTTGGTGACGACCACGTTCAGGCCTTCCAGGCCCTGGGCGGCATGCTGCACCGCCTGGGACACCGAACGCAGATTGCCCATGCCGTAATCGATGACGGCCACGGTCGAAGCGGGGTTCATGGGATCAGAAGGAAGCAGGAAGGATCGAGAGAACGGATCGAGTGGGTGCCAGTCGGCTCACAGCGAGCCCTTGGTCGAGGGAATCACGCCGGCCATGCGGGGGTCGCGCTCCAGGGCACCGCGCAACGCACGGGCGAAAGCCTTGAACACGGTCTCGCACTGGTGGTGCGCGTTGACGCCGCGCAGATTGTCGATGTGCAAGGTGACGCCCGCGTGGTTGACGAAGCCTTGGAAGAATTCGAAGGTGAGCTGGGTGTCGAAGCCGCCGATGCTGCCGGCCGTGAAGGGCACGTGCATGGTCAGGCCCGGGCGGCCGGAGAAGTCGATCACCACGCGCGACAGGGCTTCATCGAGCGGCACGTAGGCATGGCCATAGCGGCGGATGCCCTTCTTGTCGCCCACGGCCTTGGCCACGGCCTGGCCCAGGGTGATGCCCACGTCTTCCACCGTGTGGTGGCCGTCGATGTGCAGGTCGCCCTTGGCGTCGATGTCCAGGTCGATCAGGCCATGGCGGGCGATCTGGTCGAGCATGTGGTCGAAGAAACCGATGCCGGTGGCCAGGCGGGCCGTGCCGGCGCCGTCCAGGTTGAGGCGCACGGTGATCTGGGTCTCGGCCGTGTGGCGGGTGACCTCGGCGACGCGGTCGGCGCCGGGGGCGGTCAAGTCGGGAGCGTTCATGCGGTGTGGTTCGTCAGGGGCTCGCGCAGGAGATCGGCCAGCGCGGCCATCAGGGCGTCGTTCTCCGAGGGCAGGCCCACGGTCAGACGGATGCAGTTTGCCAGCAAACGGTGTAATCCAGACACATTTTTGATCAGGATCCCCCGCTGTTTGAGGGCGGCGAAGGTGCCGGCGGCGTCGTTCACGCGCACCAGGATCATGTTGGCCTGGCTGGGGTAGGCCCGGGCGCCTGGCAGCGTGGCCAGGAAGGCCTGCAGGCGCTCGCGCTCGGCCTTGATGACGCCAGCCTGGCGGGTGAACTCGGTCTCGTGCTCCAGCGCGAACAGCGCGGCCTCGGTGTTGAGCACGCTGATGTTGTAGGGCGGGCGCACCTTGTCGACCTGCTCGATCAGATCGGCGCGGCCCAGCATGTAGCCCAGGCGGATGCCGGCCAGGCCGAACTTGGAGAGGGTGCGCATCAGCAGCACGTGGGGGTGCTTTTGCAGACGGCCAAGGTAGCTATGGCTGGCGAAAGGCTGGTAGGCCTCGTCGATCACGACCAGGCCCTGGCCATTGGCCGCCACGGCCTGCACGATCTGCTCGATCGCCTCCCCGTCCCACAGGTTGGCCGTGGGGTTGTTCGGGTAGGCGATGTAGGTGATGGCGGGCTTGTGCTCGCGGATGGCCGCCACCATGGCGGGCGCGTCCAGCTCGAAATCAGCCGTGAGCGGCACACCGACGAAACGCAGGCCCTGCAAGGTGGCCGACATCTCGTACATCACGAAGCCGGGCAGCGGGGCCAGCACGGTGGCGCCGGGCGTGGCGCAGGCCAGCGAGAGCAGCGAGATCAGCTCATCCGAGCCATTGCCGAGCACCAGGCCGTGGCCCTCGGGCACCTCGGCGTGGCGGCGCAACGCGGCGTGCAGGTCGTTGATGCGCGGGCCGGGATAGCGGTTCAGTGCTACGGCGCCCAGGCGGCGGCCCAGTTCGTCCTGCATCTCAGGCGGCAAGGCGAAGGGGTTCTCCATCGCGTCCAGCTTGATGAAGCCGGTCGCGTCCTGCACGTGGTAGGCGTGCAGGGCCCGCACGTCGGGGCGGAAGGTGTCGAGGAGGCTCATGGCGTCAATGCGAAGGTGTCAAGGCAGCCGCGTCACTTCTTCAGGCGGAACTCCGCCGCCTGGGCGTGAGCCTGCAGGCCTTCGCCATAGGCCAGCACGGCGGCCGTCTTGCCCAGCACCTGGGCGCCGGCCTCGCTCACCTCGATCAGGCTGGAGCGCTTCTGGAAGTCGTACACGCCCAGCGGTGACGAGAAACGCGCCGTGCCCGAGGTGGGCAGCACGTGGTTGGGGCCGGCGCAGTAGTCGCCCAGCGATTCGCTGGTGTAGGCGCCCAGGAAAATGGCACCCGCGTGCTTGAGCAGCGGCTCCCACTTGTGCGGCTCGTTGCTGGACACCTCGAGGTGCTCGGGCGCGATGCGGTTGCTGATGGCGCAGGCCTCGGCCATATCGCGCGTGAGGATCAGCGCGCCGCGGCCTTCCAGCGAGGCGCGGATGATGTCGGCGCGGGGCATGGTGGGCAGCAGGCGGTCGATCTCGGCCTGCACCTTGGCGATGTAGGCGGCATCGGGGCACAGCAGGATGCTCTGGGCCAGTTCGTCGTGCTCGGCCTGGCTGAACAGGTCCATGGCCACCCAGTCGGGTGGCGTGGAGCCGTCGGCCAGCACCAGGATCTCGCTGGGGCCGGCGATCATGTCGATGCCGACCTGGCCGAACACGTGCTTCTTGGCGCTGGCCACGTAGGCGTTGCCGGGGCCGGTGATCTTGTCGACCTTGGGGATGGTGGCCGTGCCGTAGGCCAGCGCGGCCACGGCCTGGGCACCGCCCACGGTGAAGGCGCGCGTGACGCCGGCCACATGGGCCGAGGCCAGCACCAGCGGGTTCTTCTCCCCGCGCGGGGTCGGCACGACCATGATGATCTCGGCCACGCCCGCCACATGGGCCGGGATGGCGTTCATCAGCACGGACGACGGGTACGCGGCCTTGCCGCCGGGCACGTAGATGCCGACGCGGTCCAGCGGGGTGACCTTCTGGCCCAGCAGGGTGCCGTCTTCGTCACGGTACTGCCAGCTCAGGCCGCAGGCTTCCTTCTGGCGCTCGTGGTAGCTGCGGACACGCCGGGCGGCCGATTCGAGTGCCTCGCGCTGGTCGGCGGGCAGGCTGTCGAAGGCCGCCTTGAGTTCGGTGGCGGTGAGCTCCAGGGCCGTCATCGACGCCGCTTCGAGGTGGTCGAAGCGCGCGGTGTACTCCAGCACGGCGGCATCGCCACGCAAGCGCACGTCGGCCAGGATGGCGCCCACGCGCTCCTCGATGGCCACGTCCGTCTCGGCCGACCAATGCAGCACGCGCGCGAAGGCGGCGTCGAAGTCGGGCTGGTCGGTGGAGAGGTGGCGGATCTGGGCGGTCATGGCGTCAAGCGGAATCAGGCGGGAATGGCGGACTGGAAAGCCTCGATCAACTGGCGGATCGGCTCGCGCTTGAGCTTGAGCGCCGCCTGGTTCACCACCAGGCGCGAACTGATCGGCATGATGTGCTCGACCTCGACCAGCTTGTTGGCCTTGAGCGTGCTGCCGGTGGAGACCAGGTCGACGATGGCATCGGCCACGCCGATCAGCGGGGCCAGTTCCATCGAGCCGTACAGCTTGATCAGGTCCACGTGCACGCCCTTGTCGGCGAAGTGCCGGCTGGCAATGCTGGTGTACTTGGTGGCCACGCGGATGCGCGAGCCCTGTTTCACCGCAGCGGCGTAGTCGAAATCGGCGCGCACGGCCACGCTCATGCGGCACTTGGCGATGTTCAAGTCCAGTGGCTGGTAGAGGTTGTCGCCGCCGTGCTCGATGAGTACGTCCTTGCCGGCCACACCGATGTCGGCGCCGCCGTACTCCACATAGGTGGGCACGTCGGTGGCGCGCACCAGCACCACGCGCACGTCGTCGCGGGTGGTGGGCAGGATCAGCTTGCGGGACTTTTCAGGGTCTTCGGTGACCTGGATGCCGGCGGCGGCCAGCAGGGGCAGCGTCTCTTCGAAGATGCGGCCTTTGGAGAGTGCGAGGGTGATCATGTGGTTCAGCCCTTCACGCGCTCGATGTCCGCACCGATGCCACGCAGCTTGGCTTCCATGCGGTCGTAGCCACGGTCGAGGTGGTAGATGCGGTCGACCAGGGTCTCGCCCTCGGCCACGAGGCCGGCGATGACCAGGCTGGCCGAGGCGCGCAGGTCGGTGGCCATCACGGTGGCGCCCGACAGCTGGGGCACGCCGGTGACGACGGCGCTGTGGCCATCGACCTCGATGCGGGCGCCCAGGCGGTCCAGCTCGTTGACGTGCATGAAGCGGTTTTCGAAAATGGTCTCGTGGATCACGGCCGTGCCTTCGGCCACGCAGTTGAGCGCCATGAACTGGGCCTGCATGTCGGTCGGGAAGGCGGGGTACTCGCGGGTGCGGAAGCCCACGGAGCGCGGGCGCGCATCGGCCTGGACGCGGATCGTGCCCTCGCCTGCGGTGATCTGGATGCCGGCTTCGCGCAGCTTCTCGATCACGGCTTCGAGGTGGCCGGCATTGGCGCGGCGCAGAGTGACATCGCCACCGGTGGCGCCCACGGCGCACAGGAAGGTGCCCGTCTCGATGCGGTCGGGGATGATCTGGTGGGCCTGGGCGGGTGCCAGGCCATGCAGCTTGTCCACGCCCTGGATGCGGATGCGGTGCGTGCCGTGGCCTTCGATCCTGGCGCCCATGGCGATCAGCAGCTCGGCCAGGTCGGAGATCTCGGGCTCCTGCGCGGCGTTCTCGAGGATGGTCTCGCCCTCGGCCAGGCTTGCGGCCATCAGGAAGTTCTCGGTGCCCGTCACGGTGACCATGTCGGTCGTGATGCGGGCGCCCTTCAGGCGGGTGGGCTGGCCGTCGGCGCCCACAGGGGTGCGCGCCTCGATGTAGCCATGCTCCACGGTGATTTGCGCGCCCATGGCCTGCAGGCCCTTGATGTGCTGATCAACTGGGCGCGAACCGATGGCGCAGCCGCCGGGCAGCGAGACGCGCGCGCGGCCGAAGCGGGCCAGCAGCGGGCCCAACACCAGGATGGAAGCGCGCATGGTCTTGACCAGCTCGTAGGGCGCCTCGGGGTTGTTGACCTGGCCCGCATCCAGCGTGACGAGGTCGGCATCGCCGCCATGGCGCTCGGCCACCACGCCCATGTTGGCCAGCAGCTTGAGCGCGGTCTTCACGTCCTGCAGCTGGGGCACGTTGGCCAGCGTGACGGGCTCGGCGCTGAGCAGCGCGGCGCACAGGTCGGGCAGCGCGGCGTTCTTGGCGCCGGAGATGGTCACTTCGCCTTGCAGGCGGCGGCCGCCGCGGATCAGGAGTTTGTCCATGGGGAAACACAAAGGGCGCGAGGCCACCACACCGGGGCGGCCCGCGCCATCAGCCTTTGTCAGGTTGTAAGGTCAGCAGTAAAGGCAGAAATCACGACGCGGCGCTGCCCTGGGCGGCCCATTCGGCCGGGGTCAAGGTCTTCATCGACAGGGCGTGGATCTGCTCGCGCATTCTATCGCCCAGGGCCTGGTAGACGCGCTGGTGGCGCGCGATGCGGGTCTTGCCGTCGAACTCGGCAGAGACGATGGTCGCGAAGAAATGGCGGCCGTCGCCCTCGACGTGCAGGTGGGTACAGGGCAAGCCGGCTTCGATGAACTGCTGGACCTCGGCGGCGGTGGGATCGGCCATGGGGAAAATCTCGTGATGTGGAATAGGGAGACGAATGAGCGCGCTGGGCGTTCAGTGCGCGTTCAATGCCGGATTTTGTACCCGGTCTTGAGCAACTGCAGGGCAATGGCCGAGACGATCACCGTGGCACTGCCGACCACGCCCAGGCTGAGCCAGGGGCTGACGTCGCTGGCGCCGAAGAAGCCGCGCCGGAACCCGTCGATCAGGTAGAAGAAGGGGTTCAGGTGCGACAGGCCCTGCCAGAAGGACGGCAGCGAGTGCACCGAATAGAACACGCCCGACAGGAAGGTCATGGGCACGATGATGAAGTTCTGGAACACCGCCATCTGGTCGAACTTCTCGGCCCACAGGCCGGCGACCAGGCCCAGCGCGCCCAGCAAGGTGCCGCCCAGCACCGCGAAGATCAGCGCCCACCAGGGCTCGGCCAGTCCGGGCGGCGCGAACCAGGCCGTGACCGCGAACACGCCCGCGCCCACGGCCAGCCCACGCACCAGCGAGGCGCCCACGTAGGCCAGGAACCAGGCCCGGTGCGACAGCGGCGTCAGCAACACGAACACCAGATTGCCGGTGATCTTGCTCTGGATCAGCGACGACGAACTGTTGGCGAAGGCGTTCTGCAGCAGGCTCATCATCACCAGCCCCGGGATCAGGAAGCGGGTATAGCCCACGCCCTTGAACACCTGGACATGGTCCTGCAGCACATGGCCGAAGATCAGCAGGTAGAGCACGGCGGTGAGCACGGGCGCGGCCACGGTCTGGAAGGCAACCTTCCAGAAACGCAGCACCTCCTTGCGGAAGAGGGGCGCGGCGCCGGTGACGCTGTCGGTCCAGTTCATGCGGACACCTCCGAAGCCGTAGCAGCGCGGCCGGGCGTGGCACCCTGCCCCTGCATGATGGCCAGGAAGACGTCCTCCAGGTCGGCGCGGCCGATCTCCAGGTCTTCGACGCGGCACTGGGCCTGGCGCAGCGTGGTCAGCACCTGCTCGACCTCGGTGGCATCGTGCGCGGCCAGTTGCACCACGCGGCCGGTGATGCGGGCGCGAGCAGCGAGCTCCGCCGGCAGGGTGTCGTCGGTCTTGAAGCGCAGCATGGTGTGCGCGGTGCCGGCCAGCAGGGTCGAGGTGCGCTCCAGCGCCACCAGCTCGCCCTGCTTGAGCATGCCGATGCGGTGGCACAGGGCCTCGGCCTCTTCCAGGTAGTGCGTGGTCAGCAGCACGGTGTGGCCTTCGCGGTTCAGGCGGGCGATGAAGTGCCACAGGGTCTGGCGCAGTTCCACGTCCACCCCTGCGGTGGGCTCGTCGAGCACGATCACGGGCGGCTTGTGCACCAGCGCCTGGGCCACCAGCACGCGGCGCTTCATGCCGCCCGAGAGCTGGCGCATGTTGGCCTCGGCCTTGTCGAGCAGGCCCAGGTTGTCCAGCAGCTCGTCGATCCAGTCGTCGTTGCGGCGCACCCCGAAGTAGCCGCTCTGGATGCGCAGGGTCTCGCGCACCGAGAAGAAGGGGTCGAACACCAGCTCCTGCGGCACCACGCCCAGGGCGCGGCGGGCGGCCTGGTAGTCGCGGCGCACGTCGTGGCCATGCACCAGGGCCTGGCCGCCGCTGGCGCGCGAGAGGCCCGCCAGGATGCTGATGAGGGTGGTCTTGCCGGCGCCGTTGGGGCCGAGCAGTCCGAAGAATTCGCCCTGCGGGATGTCGAAGCTCACGCCCTTGAGGGCATGCACGGTGCGACCGCCGGCATCGAATGTTTTCGTGACGTTTTGAAAGGTGATGGCGCTCATGGGAGGCGACAATTGTAGAAGTCACCGGTCACACTGCCTTCAATGACAGCCAAAAGACCCCGCCGTACCGCCGAACGCATCCTGGACGTGACCCTGGCGATGTTCAACCGGTTCGGCGAACCCAACGTGTCCACCAGCCAGCTGTGTGGCGAGCTCGGCATCAGCCCGGGCAACCTGTTCTACCACCATCCCACGCGGGATGCCTTGGTGGCGGGGCTGTTCGTGCGCTATCAACTCGCGGTGGACCAGGCGCTGGGCGAATCACCGGCAGCGCCAGCCGCCGACACCGACGAGCCGCCCCCCCGTGCCTGGTGGGAAGACGCCGGGGAGCCCCTGGTCCGCCTGGCGCATGTGGCCGAAGCCATCGCCCACACCGCCTGGACCTACCGATTCCTGTTCCGCGACCTGAGCGACCTGGTCTCGCGCCACCGCGTGCTGGAAGAAGGCCTGCCGCCCCTGCTGCGCCGCCAGGCCCAGGCACTGACCCAGGCCCTGCGCGCCCTGCCCTGGCGTGAAGCCACCGTGGACGAGGCCGCCCTGGCCGCCTGGACAGGCCCCCTGCTGGCCAGCCTGACCGGCAGCACCGGCCTGGACGGTGCGCTGGACCCGCGCGAACTCTTGCGCGAATCCGGACCGCACGCCGTGGACGTGGCCCTGGCCCGTGCCCTGGGCCTGCTGCGCCCCGCCCTGTCCGGCCCCGACCGGGCGTTGCTGGACACCCACCTCGGTCCGGGGGATGCATTCGGGATGGACCCCTGGTGGCTGGGCCGTCCGGCCAGCTAAGATCCGCGTTCTTTCCAGAACACCGACACGCCGTTAGGAGACACGCATGTCCGACCTCAAAGCCCGCTTCGACCAGGCCCTGGCCGATTCCAAGCTGCTGCCCGCCAAGCCCGACAACAACACCCTGCTGCAGATCTACTCGCTGTTCAAGCAAGGCAGCGTGGGCGACGTGCAGGGCGAGCGCCCCGGCATGATGGATTTCGTGGGCCGCGCCAAGTACGACGCCTGGGCCGGCCTCAAGGGCAAGACGCCCGAGCAGGCCCAGCAGGCCTACATCGACCTGATCGAATCGCTCAAGGCCAAGTAAGCCTAAGCCTCGCGCGACCTGCCTCAGGTCGCGTCGGATCCCGCAAAGCCTCAGGCGGCCGACGAGCCCCCTGAGGCTTTTTCAATGATGCGCTCCAGGTTGCGCGCCACCTCGGCCTCGACGATAGGCTTGAAGGCGGCCATCATCGCGCCCATCGTGATGTCCAGCGTGAATTCGGTGCCCGACACCAGCATCGTGCCCTTGACGCCCATGCGCTCGAAAGTGATGGTGTCCTGCGTCTCGCCCGTCTGCGTCTGGCAGTTCAGGCTCAGTTTGCGGGCGGCGTCGTCGAGCCATTCGCGGGCCAGCTCGCGGGCGCGGTCCAGCCCCAGGTCGTGGGCACGTTCGTAATGGATGTCGCTCATGGTGGGGGCCTGCAAGGTGGCAGGCGCGGTGTGGTCAATGGCCGCCACTATAAAGACCCTGCCAGCCCCGTGCCCCACCCGCCCAAGGGGTGCCCTGCCGCCGGCTGCCCAAGTGGGGTGCGCCCGGGTAAGATGGCCTTTCCGCAATACGCCACGTGACGGTTGAGCCATGTCTGTCGACACCACCGACCTGCCATCGACGGTCCTGCCCGAGCTGCTGGACCAGGCGCCCGGCATCCAGGCGCTGCGGCGCGACATCCACGCCCACCCCGAACTGTGCTTCGAGGAAGAGCGCACCAGCGACCTGATCGCCCGCCAACTGGCCGATTGGGGCATCGAGGTGCATCGCGGCCTGGGCAAGACAGGCCTGGTCGGCGTGATCCAGGGCAAGCGCCCGGGCACCCGCGCCATCGGCCTGCGCGCCGACATGGACGCCCTGCCCGTCACCGAGCAGAACAAGTTCCCCCACGCCAGCCGCCACGCGGGGCGCATGCACGCCTGCGGCCATGATGGCCACGTCGCCATGCTGCTGGCGGCCGCGCAGCACCTGGCCACGCACCGTGATTTCGGCGGCACCGTGTACCTGGTGTTCCAGCCCGCCGAGGAAGGCGGTGGTGGCGCCCGAGAGATGATGAAGGACGGCCTGTTCGAGCGTTTCCCGATGGACGCGATCTTCGGCATGCACAACTGGCCCAACATGAAGGCCGGGCAGTTCGCCATCAACGCCGGGCCCTGCTTCGCCTCCAGCAACGAGTTCAGCGTCACCGTGAACGGCAAGGGCTGCCACGCCGCCATGCCGCACCTGGGCCTGGACCCGATGCCCGTGGCCTGCCAGTTGGTGCAGGCCTTCCAGACCATCCTCACGCGCAGCCTGCGCCCGATCGAGACCGGCGTGATCTCGGTGACGATGATCGAGGCCGGCGTGGCCACCAACGTCGTGCCCGACCGCGTGACCCTGCAGGGCACCGTGCGCACATTCACCACCGACGCGCTCGATCTGATCGAGCGCCGCATGCGCGAGATCTGCGAACATGTGCCGGCCGGCTTCGGCTGCACGGCCGAGGTCGAGTTCCACCGCAACTACCCGCCCACCGTGAACCACGCGGCCGAGACCGAGTTCGTCCGCGGCGTGATGCGCGAGGTGGTCGGCGAGGCCAATGTGCTGGAGTTCGAGCCCACCATGGGCGCCGAGGATTTCAGCTTCTTCCTGGAAAAGAAGCCCGGCGCCTACTTCGTGATCGGCAACGGCGATGGCGCGCACCGCGAAGGCGGCCATGGCCTGGGCCCCTGCATGCTGCACAACCCCAGCTACGACTTCAACGACCGGCTGATCCCGGTGGGCGCCACGCTGTGGGTGAAGCTGGTGGAGCGCTGGCTGGCGGCGTGACAAAAGCGAAGGGGCCTGAGAAGGCCCCTTTTGCTGGTTTGGGAGGGGAGCAATACCCCGTGCCTGATCAATGCTTGATCGAATCGAGCCCGACCTCACGCAGGTGCGTGGGCCCCACCTTGGCCTCGATCTCGCGCAGCACCTCGGGACGCAGGCCCATCGCGAAGGCCACCTCGGCCACCACGAACAGCGGGCCGATGAACAGGCCGACCAGGTCATCGACGAAAGCCGGCTTGCGGCCCTCGTAGTAGTGGCCCACGAACTGGAAGATCCAGCCGATCACGAACAGGCTGATGCCCGTGCCCAGCCACACATTGGTGGACTGCGCCGCCACGCCGATGCTGAACCACCAGGTGGCGCCCAGCAGCGCCGTCATCACCGCGCCAAAACGCAGATCGAGCAGCAGGTAGTAGATCGAGGTGCCCAGCACCAGCAAGGCCGACAGTGACAGCGGCACGCCGGCCACGTCAAACGACGGACGTGCCGTCAGGCAGCCGATGGCCAGAACGATCATCGGGATGCCGACGAAGTGGGTGGCGATGTTGCGGCGGTCGCGGTGGTAGGCCGCGTAGTTCGTGAGTTGTTCGACCAGGGTTTTCATGGCGTTGTCTCTCGTGTTGGCGCCGGCCCCGCGCCGGAGCCAGACTGTGCGCGCATGATGCGCCGGTGTGCGCTTTTTGTCTGTCGGATAGGCTACGTTCGCCCAGGGGACAAGGTCAAGCGCCTGGCCCGCCCGGCTTGAGGCATATTGCGGCCCATGTCCGCCTTGACCAAGCCCGCCATCCAGCCCGAGCACCACATCCCCCTGCTGCGGCAAGGCCGCTGGTTCGCCGGCCTGCCTGCCGAGGTCAGCCAGCGGCTGCTGGCCCACGCCGTGGTACGCAGCGTGCCGGCCGGCCAGCGCCTGTTCTCGCGCGGCGACGCCAACGACGGGCTGTATGCCGTGCTGGAAGGCTCGGTGCGCATCGGCGGCATCAGCGCGGGCGGCAAGGAGGCCGTGCTCAGCATGATGGAGCCGCCGCTGTGGTTCGGCGAGATCGCCCTGTTCGACGCCGGCCCGCGCACGCACGATGCGGATGCGCGCGTGGCCACTGCCCTGCTGCACGTGCCGCTGGGGCCGCTGCGAGCCCAACTGGCCGCCCACCCGGGCGATTGGCACCACCTGGGCGCGCTGGCCGTCGAAAAGATGCGCGCCGTGCTCTCTGGCCTGGAAGAGCTGACCGTGCTCCCGGCCCCGCAGCGCATGGCCAGGCGCCTGTGGGAGATGGCGCTAGGACACGGCATGCTGACCGAGCAAGGCGCCCGCAGCGCATTGGCCGTGAACCAGGAGCAGCTGGGCGCCATGCTCGCCCTCACCCGCCAGACCGTCAACGAGGTGCTGCGCGACCTGGAAGCCCGGGGCATCGTGGCGCGGCACTACGGGCGCATCGAGGTGCTGGACCACGAACGGCTGCGCAGCGCGGGAGACCTCCCTGGCTGACCGCCCGGGCTGCCCCTGGATGGCAACCGAACTGACGCAAGCCCACCACAGGCAGCCACATCCCGCGGGACGACACCCGCCGGGACTGCGGACAATGCACGTCAACAAGGACACGCCGCGCGCCCAGCGCACAGGGAGAAGGCATGTACACCGACGAAGACCTGTCCTCGGCCGTGGCCGCCGGGATCCTCAGCCGCGAAACCGCGGACCATTTCCGCAACCATGTGGAACACATCAGGCGGACCCCTGCCGTCGATGAAGAGCACTTCCGGCTCATCACCGGGTTCAACGACGTGTTCGTCGTCATCGCCTGCGTGCTGCTGCTGGTGTCCGTGACCTGGATCGGCAACACGGTCTCGCCCTTGCTCGGCACCCTGGCCTTGTCATGTACCGCGTGGGCGCTGGCCGAATTCTTCACCCGGCAGCGGCGCATGGCTTTGCCTTCCATCGTGCTGATGTTCGCCTTTGTCGGCGGGGCCATGGTGACCGTACCGGCCCTCTTCGGCGAGGCCCCCGACAGCTTGCTGGCCCACCGCGGCAGCGCCATCACGGCCGCCTTCGTGGCCGGGGCCGCCGCCCTCGGCGCCTGGCTGCACTGGCGCCGCTTCAAGGTGCCGATCACCGTGGCCGCCGGGGCGCTGGGCGTGACCATCGGCTTGATGGCGACAACGCTCGTGTCGGTGAAAGGCGCCCGGCCATGGCTGCCGCTGATGTGGGTGACGGCCGGCGTGCTCGTGTTTCTGCTGGCCATGCGCTGGGACGGCCAGGACACGCGCCGCCAGACCCGCCGCGCCGATGTCGCCTTCTGGCTGCACCTGCTGGCCGCGCCCATGCTGGTTCACCCGATCTTCAATTCCTGGATCGTGCACCAGGGACAGCCCGAAACCACGCAGGCCGTGATCGTCGTGGCGCTTTACGTGGGAATCGCCCTGGTGTCACTGGCCATCGACCGGCGCGCCCTGATGGTCTCTGCGCTGGCCTATGTGCTCTACACCTTCAGCAGCCTGCTCAAGAACCACGGCGTGGTCAGTCTGGGCTTCGCGATCACGGCATTGGGCATCGGCTCGGCGCTGCTCCTGCTGTCGGCGTTCTGGCACCGCAGCCGCGCGGGCGTGCTGCGGCAGCTGCCCGCCGCCTGGCAACGACGCCTGCCCCCACTCGGCTGAGCGCCACCGAGAAACAGTGCACATGCCGCCGGGCAACATCGGGAATTGCCTGTAGTCCCGGGCATGCGCGCGGGCGGTATTCTCGGCCGACAACGCGACAACCAGGAGATGCACGGCATGCCATCAACCCGAGTGGACATCGGCGCACTACGCATCGAGCGCAGCCACATCAAGGACTTCGGCATCGACACGCACCGGCGGCCCCAGGGTGGGCTCGTACCCTCCATGCACGGCTGGCAGCAGGGGCAACCGCGCGGCCGCTCGGTGGTGGAGGTGCAACGCGAGGCACCACGCCGCTACCTGTTCATCGTCACCGAGCAGGGCGACCGCCTGCGCTTCTTCGAGCACGAGCTGGACATTGACGCCGCCCTGAGCGTTCTGCAGAACGGTTGAAACAGGGGCTCGGCCCGCGAAGGCGTGGTCGACTGCGGGAAGCCGGCCGCCTAGGGAGCTCGCCATGAACCAGCCCATCGCCAGCTTCCACCTCGACGATGAACCGCACTGGTGGCCCGGCGGCTGAACAACACCCCGCATTTCCGGACTTGCCGGCGGTGCAAGGCCGTGGCATGGTCGCGCCACACATCAAGCATGGAGATGGCATGCGGTCACATCCGTCGTCGATCTGGTCCATCGCGCGCCTGGCCGCACAGGGCTGGCAAAGGCGCGCATGAGCCACACCCTGCGCACCGGCAACCTCTGGGCGAACGCGCTGCCGCCGCCCGAAGGCGAGCGCTTCGACACCCTGCTGGCACACGGCGCGCTGGTGGTCGAACGCATCGTGAGCTCGTCGCGCATCGCCTCGGCGCCCTATGTGCAGACACAGGACGAGTGGGTGGTGCTGCTGCAGGGTCAGGCCGTGCTCGATGTCGCGGGGCAATCGGTGGCGCTGGCCGCCGGTGATCACCTCTTCCTGCCGGCACACACACCCCACACCGTGCTCAGCGTGTCCGAAGGGGCGTTGTGGCTTGCCGTTCACCTGCATCCAGGCGGCGCACCGCCTGCCTCCGCATCATCGACTTCGTTGTGACCGGCCCCGGTGCGGCCATCTCGAACAGGAGCCTGCCCATGCACCGCCTCATCATCGCGCTGTCCCTGTCGGCCCTGGCGGCCTGGAGCCTGCCTGCACGGGCCGATGCCTTCGAGCGCTCTGACATCGTGCTGCTGCAGCCCGAATCGGTGCTGCAGCCGCGCGTGCCCGACGTACAGGGGCTGGCCAACTACATCGACAAGGTGTCCACCCAGGCGGCCAAGGTGCTGCAGAGTGCCCAGGCGGGCCCGCCGGGCAGCGGCTTTCTGGTGATCGGGATCCGGCCGGGGCTGCGCTCCAATGCCTGGCTGGATTTCCAGCCGCCCTTGCCCCAGGCCCTGGCCGATGCGGTGGTCCGTGCGATGCGGTCGGTCACGCCGCCGGCCGTGAAGGGCGGCCCCGTCGTGCTGGCGGTGAAGGGCGGCGTGTGGGGCGGCAGCGCGCCAGCGCGCAACATGCCGGTGCCCCAGGAATGGCGCTCAGCGACCGGCAGAAACGGCCAACCGCTGGATGCCGGCGCCCTGGTGGAGCGCATTTGGCGCGACTGAAACGCGTGGCATCGAGCCTGGGGCGGATTTATACTGTATGAACGTACAGAAAATCCACCATGTCCGCCCTGCCCGTCTTCATGGCCACCCGCCAGCACCGCACGCGCCTGATGCACATCTGGCGCTCGGCTGGCTGGCCTTGCCGTGATCCCCTGGAAATCGACCTGCTGGCCGCCGAATTGGTGCGGTTGCGCACCGACGCCCAGGGGCGTGACACGCTGCACCTGACCGAGGCGGGCATCCAGGTCCTGGCCGATTCACGCCGACGCCACCAGCGCGCGGCCAGCCTGCACGACCGGCTGGGTGAGCGGGTCGCCACACAGCTGCTGGGCGATGGCCGCGTCGTCTGGCGAGAGCTTTCCCTGCGGGCCTTGATCGAGTCGGCAGGGCCACCTGCCGGCGAAAGCGCCGCGCCGGATGAGGCCGCACCGGCCACCGGCCTGGCCACCGCAGGCACCACCCTGCACGAGCCTCTGCCGAGCGGGCTCTGGCCTCCGCAGGACGACGCCCCCCAGGCCCCCGCGCCCCGCCCCGACCACCACTGGCGCATGGCCCGGCCCGATGTCTTCTCGATGCGCAACACCACGGTGGAGGCCTACCTGCGCCCCATGGTCCACGAGATCAAGGTCAGCCGCGCGGACCTGCTGTCCGACCTGCGGCACGAGGCGAAGCGTCAGGCCTACCAGTGGTTGTCCTGCGAGTGCTACTACGTCTTCCCCCTCGGCATCGCCCAGCCGGCCGAAGTGCCCGAGGCTTTCGGCGTATGGCTGCTGCACGGCGAGGTGGACACGGGCCGGCTGGAGCTGGCACGCCCCGCGCGTCACACGCCGCGCACCCTGCCCTTTGCGGTGTGGATGGCATTGGCCAAGGCCACGCCCCTGCGGCCCGACGACGACGCGGCACAAAGTCCCTTGACGCCCATCGCATGGGTCGACGACGACCCTGCGGCCTCTGCTGTCGCTTGAACGTCCCGCCCAGGAACCCTGCCACGTGTCCCCGGCCTACACGATCGCCGTGCGTGCGCTGTGCGAGTTCACCGCCCGTCAGGGCGACCTCGACCTGCGCTTCACCCCCTCGCCCACCGCGCAGGAGGGCATGGCCGGCCACGCCACGGTGGCGGCACGCCGTGGAAGCGGCTACGTGGCTGAACTGCCGCTGGCAGGCGACTTCACGGCGAACGGGCAGACACTGCACGTGCGTGGCCGCGCCGACGGCTTCGATGCCGCCCGCCTGCGCCTCGAAGAGATCAAGACCCACCGCGGCCCGCTCGATACCCAGCCAGAAAACCACCGCCACCTGCACTGGGCCCAGGCCCGCGTCTACGGCCACCTGCTGTGCGCCGCACAGGGCTTGCCGCAACTGGAGATCGCGCTGGTCTACCTGGACGTGGGAACCGAACGCGAGACCGTGCTCGCCGAAATCTGGCAGGCCGATGACCTGCGCCGCCACTTCGAAGACCAATGCCAGCGCTTCCTGGCCTGGGCCACGCAAGAGGCCCGTCACCGCGCTGCGCGCGACGAGGCGCTGACGGCCCTGCGTTTCCCTCACCCAGATTTCCGAACCGGCCAGCGCCCTTTGGCCGAGGCCGTCTACAAGGCCGCCACGCACCGCCGCTGTCTGCTGGCGCAGGCACCCACGGGCATCGGCAAGACCATCGGCACGCTGTTCCCGCTGCTCAAGGCCTGCACGGCCCAGGGCATCGACAAGGTCTTCTACCTGTCGGCCAAGACCTCGGGGCGGCAACTGGCCCTCGATGCGCTCGATCAGCTGCACCCGTCAGGCGAGGCCCGCGCCCCCTGGCGCGTGCTGGAACTGGTCGCGCGCGACAAAGCCTGCGAGCACCCGGACAAGGCCTGCCACGGCGACGCCTGCCCGCTGGCCCAGGGCTTCTACGACCGCCTGCCCCAGGCCCGCCAGGCCGCCATCGACAGCGGCCGCCCGCTCGACAAGGCTCAAGTGCGCAACGTGGCCGCCGCGCACAGCGTGTGCCCGTACTACCTGGGCCAGGAGTTGGCCCGCTGGGCCGACATCGTCGTGGGCGACTACAACCACTACTTCGATCTGCACGCCATGCTGTTCAGCCTGGGCCAGACCCAGCAATGGCGCGTGGCTGCACTGGTCGACGAAGCGCACAACCTGCTGGACCGCGCGCGCGGCATGTACTCGTCCGAACTGTCGCACCAGGCCTTGCGCACATTGCGCCGCACGGCCCCCTCGGCGCTCAAGCGGCCACTCGAAAGAGTGCATCGCCTCTGGCTGGCGTTGGTGAAAGACCAGCAGGCCGACTACCAGGCCCACGCCGAACCACCCTTCTCGCTGGTGCAGGCCCTGCAGCATGCGGTCGGCGCCATCACCGACCACCTGACCGAGCATCCGCAGGCGACCACCGACACGGCTCTGCAAGGCTTCTATTTCGACGCCTTGCAATTCACTCGCGTGGCCGAACTGTTCGATGAACACTCGATGTTCGACGTGCGCAAGGCGCCCGCGCCACCGGGCTCGCGCGGCAAGCCCGACACGGTGCTGTGCCTGCGCAACATCGTGCCCGCGCCCTTCCTGGCGCCGCGTTGGGCCAGCCTGCACACGGCCACGCTGTTCTCGGCCACGGTGCAGCCCTGGAACTACCAGCTCGACACCCTGGGCCTGCCCCAGGACACCGCCTGCATCGACCTGCCCACGCCCTTCGACGCACGCCAGCTGCAGGTGCATGTGGCCCAAGACCTCTCGACGCGTTTCAAGGACCGTGGCGCATCGCTGGCCCCCATGGTGTCGATGATGGCCCGCCACTACAAGGCCCGTCCTGGCAATTACCTGGCCTTCTTCAGCAGCTTCGACTACCTGCGCCAGGCTGCCGACACCTTCGAGGCCGAGCACCCGGCCATTCCCGTCTGGCGGCAGTCACGCGGCATGCGCGAGGAGGAACAACGCGACTTCCTCGCGCGCTTCAACGAAGGGGGCCAGGGCATCGGCTTCGCCGTGCTGGGCGGCGCCTTCGCCGAAGGGGTGGACCTGCCCGGCCGCCGTCTGGTCGGCGCGTTCATCGCCACGCTGGGCCTGCCGCAGTTCAACCCCGTCAACGAAGAGATCTGCCACCGCCTGCAGCGCCTGTTCGGCGCGCGCCTGGGACACGACTACACCTACCTCTACCCGGGCCTGCAGAAGGTGGTGCAGGCCGCGGGCCGCGTGATCCGCACGCCTCAGGACGAGGGCGTGGTCGTGCTCATGGACGAGCGCTTCTCGCAGCCCCACATCCGGCGGCTGCTGCCCACGTGGTGGGCAACGCCCCGACACGCCTGACGAAGGCAGCTCATGCCCCGCGGGTGAAATCGGGCAGCCCCGGGATGCTGCCCTGCTCGTCGGGCGTCGCGGCCGTGGGCAGCGGAGCGGCACCCAGGCCCCGTGCCCTCAGGCGTTCCGCCTGATTGGGCGATCCGCGTTCCGTTGCGAGGCCGATGGCGCGATCGTCACGGCCTTCATCGGCGTGAAGCGACAGCCCGCGCGGCAGACGCGATGCTTCCTTGCTGACCAGGCGGGCGACGAGACCGGCCGATGCGATGGCGGCGATCCAGAAAAGTGGGCGCATGGGGGTCTCCTGACAGCGCGGCCACCACGGCCGCATCAGCCAAACGAGGGCAAGCGCCATACCCGCCGGACGCGCAGAAGGCACCCAGGACGCCGCCCGGACACCGGCAAAGCTCACCGCCACAACGGCAGGATTTGCGGCGACCAGGGCACGACCCAGGCCCCGCCAGGCCCACCCCTTTCAGGCCGTCACTTCCTGGATCTCGGCCGACGCCGGCGGCCGCACGCGGAAAATCTGCACCGCCTCGGCCACCTGGTCTGCCTGACCGCTCAAGGCGGCGGCTGCGGCCGACAGTTGCTCCACCATCGAGGCATTCTGGTGCGTGATGCCATCGAGCGAAGCCACGGCACGGCTGACCTCTGTCAGGCCCGCGGACTGCTCGGCGCTGGCGCGGCTGATGCTGGACACCAGATCGCTCACCGCCTGCACCGAGCCCAGCGTCTGCTGCATCAGCTCGCCGTTGGCACGCACCCGCTCGTGGCCCTGCGCGATGGTGTCGAGCGCGTTGTCCACCAGCACCTTGATCTCGCCGGCCGCCTGGCGCGAACGGTTGGCCAGCGCACGCACTTCCGACGCCACCACGGCGAAGCCCTTGCCTGCTTCGCCCGCGCGCGCAGCTTCCACCGAGGCATTGAGCGCCAGCAGGTTGGTCTGGAAGGCGATGCGGTTGATCACGTCCACGATCTCGCCGATGCGGCCGGAGGCCTGGGCGATGGCGTCCATCTGCGCGACGATGTCCTGCACCGACTCCTGGCTGCGACGCGCCATCTCGTGCGTGTGCTCGGCGCGGCCCGCTGCCTGGCGCGCGGCATCGGCGCTGGTGCGCACATTGCCGGTGATCTGCTGCAGGGCCGAAGCCGTTTCCTGCAGGTTGCTGGCCTGTGAGTCGGTACGGGCCGACAGGTCATGGTTGCCCGAAGCGATCTCGCGCGAGGCCGAATGGATGCCCACGATCTCACGGCGCACATCGCCCACGATGGCCTGCAGGTTGACGTTGAGCTGCACCATGGCGCGCTCCAGCCGTCCGAGCTCGTCGTAACGGCCAGCCTCGCTCATCACCGACAGGTCACCGGCCGCCATGCGGTGCGCCTGCGTGATCAAGCCACGAATGGGCTGCACCAGCCCCCGCTGCCAGCGCCAGCCCTGCCACAGGCCCAGGGCCACCGCCCCCGCGAGCACGCAGCCGCCTTGCCAGGCGCTCATGCCACCGCCCCACCAGGCGCCCAGGGCCACCGCCACGGGGGCCAGCAAGCTGCTCACCTGCACACGCGCGCCCAGTGACAGGCGCCGCATCGATTGCAGCGCGCTCCGGGCGCCCTGGTGCCACAGGCGGCCTTCCCGCAGCAAGGTCACCAAGGTGCCATCGCGCGCCTCCTTCTGCATGCGCTGGTAGAGGGCCGCCGCCGCGTCCACCTGGGCTCGGCCGGGCCGCGTGCGCACCGACAGGTAGCCCACCACACGCCCGGCTTCGAGCACCGGCGTCACGTTGGCCTGCACCCAGTAGTGGCCGCCATCCTTGCGGCGGTTCTTCACGATGGCCGACCAGGGCCGGCCCGCCTGCACCGTGGCCCACAGGTCACGGAAAGCCTCGGCCGGCATGTCCGGATGACGGATCAGGTTGTGCGGCTGTCCGATCAGTTCCTCGCGCAGGTAGCCGCTGACGCGCACGAAGGCCGGATTGCAGTAGGTGATGCGCCCCTTGAGGTCCGTGGCGGACACCAAGGTCTCGCCCTCGACCAGGGCGAACTCGTGCTGGGTGATCGGGTGGTTCTTTCTCATCGTGTGCCGGTACTTCACACCGAGGGCTCAGGAGCCGCGATGGAAACAAAAAGAGAAAGGCCCCGGTGACAGGGCCTTTGATGTGGCGGTCACTATACGCATCGCGCGCGCAGGGTATCGCGTGAATAATCCCGATGCATGCGTCAATTGCGCCGGCTTGACGCCCGTCAAGACAGCCGCCCACACCTCACCGACACACCGTGACGACCACGCCTTCCTTTTCGGACACCGCCCTGGACGAAGCCGCAGCCGTGCCGCCCGCAGCGGCGGGCCACCTGCTTGCCTGGCTGGTGCTGGGCAACCTGCTGCTGCTGTCACTGTTCATCGGGCTGTCGGTGCTGTCGCTGCAATGGAGTCTGCAGAGCCAGGTGGCCCGCACCGATGTGGCCACCACCAACCTGGCGCGCACGCTGCAACAGAACATCGCCTCCACCATCGACAAGCTGGACCTGGCCCTGAGCCTGGCCGGACACACTTATGAAGAACGCCTTCACCAAGGGCCGGCGCAAGCGTTCGATGTGGACCAGTTGCTGGCCGGACACCAGCGCCTGCTGGGCGAAGGCGAAGGCATGCGCATCGCCGATGCCGAGGGCGTGGTGCGCCACGGCACCGACCTCCCGCCCGGGCGCACCATCAACGTGGCCGACCGGGACTACTTCGCGCAGGCCCGATCGGCCAGCGCCCGGCACCTCATCATCTCGGAGCCCTTGCAGTCCAGGATCAGCGGTCGCTGGGTGATCGTGCTGGCGCGGCGCCTGACCTGCCCGATGGCGGCTTCGCCGGCGTGGTCTACACCTCCCTGTCGTCCACGCACTTCGAGCAGCTGTTCGCCAGGGTGGACATCGGCGAGCACGGCGCCGTGAGCCTGCGCACCCGCAGCATGCGCCTGGTGGCCCGGCGCACCGCCCAGGGCGGCAGCCCCCCAGGAGCGCTGGGGGCCATCAACATCTCCAACGAGTTCCGCGTGGCGCTGCAGGCCAACCCCGACAGCGGCAATTTCACGGCCCCCACCACGCTGGACAACATCGAGCGCATCAACCACTATGAGCGTGTGCAGGGCCGACCGCTGTATGTGGTGGTCGGCCTGGACACGCAGGAGCAGCTGTCCACCTGGCGCCTGCAGCGCATGCACCTGGGCCTGTACCTGCTCATCGTGGCCCTGGCCATGCTGGGCTGCTCGGTGCTCATCTACCGGGGCTGGCGCCGAGACATCCAGAACCAACAGGCCATCGTGCAGGCCGGCCAGCGCAGCCAGGCCCTGCTGCGCACGTCCAGCGACGGTGTGCATGTCATCAACAGCGAAGGGCGCCTGGTCGAGGTCAGCGACACGTTCGGTGCCATGCTGGGTGCCACGCGCCAGCAACTCATCGGCACGCACCTGGGCCAATGGGATGCCGGCCTCTCCGCCCAGGATCTGCACACGCTCTACACGCCCATCGTGGCGCACCGTTACGGCAAGTTCAGCACCGTGCACCGCCGTGTGGACGGCAGCCTGCTCGATGTGGAAGTGAGCACCGTGGGCGTTCACCTCGATGGCGAAGACCTGCTGTTCTGCGCCTCGCGCGATGTGACCGACCGCAAGGCCGCCGCACGCGAACACGCCGCACGCCTGGTCGCCGAACAGCAGGCGCAGGCCTTGAGCGAACGTGTGTCGGAGCGCGAAGAATTCGTGCGCATCCTGGCCCACGAGGTGCGCCAGCCGCTCAATAATGCCTCGGCCGCGCTGCAAGGCGCGCGTGCCGCCCTGGCGGACCGCGCCAGCGCATCGCACCAGCCGGCCGCCACAGCGCCCACCGGCGGCGAAGGCACGCCCACCACCGAAGTGGCCGATGCCGTGCAGCGTGCGCAGTCCGTGATCGGCCAGATCGTGGCCTCGCTGAACAACACCCTGGCCGCCACGGCCCTGCTGGCCAGCCCCGACCGCATCGAGGCGCACGACGCGGACGTCGACACCCTGATCGAACTCAGCCTGGGCGACCTCGACCCGCAGGCCCGGCACCGTGTGCGCATCGAGCGCCTGACCGCCACCCGCACTGCCTCGATGGACATCGGCCTGGTGCGCCTGGCTCTGCGCAACCTGTTGGGCAATGCGCTGGCCTATGCCCCGCCTGACACCGCTGTGGTGCTGCGCATCAGCGACAGCGACGAGCCGCTGGCGCTGGTGCTGGAAGTGCTGGACCAGGGCCCCGGCGTGCCGCCCGCACTGCAACCTCATCTGTTCGAACGTGGCACGCGCGGCGACAGCCCGGTGCCGGGCCACGGCCTGGGCCTGTTCATCGTGCAGCGGGTGATGGCCTTGCACGGCGGCCTCGTGGACCTGCGGGCCAACACGCCGCGCGGGTCCATCTTCCGCCTGTGGCTGCTGCAGGATGGCTGAGCCAGCCGGCCAGATCAGCCTTCGATCAGCGTGCCCTTGAACACATAGCCCACGCGCGACAGCGATTGCAGCGGCACCACGCTGTCGGTGGCGCGCTCGATGCGGCGGCGCAGGCGGTAGATGGTGGCGCTGAGCGCGTTGTCGGGCTCTTCCGTGACGGGGCGGCCCAATTGCTGGCACAAGGCCTCGCGGGTCACCGACTGGCCGCCAGCGGCCAGGAAGCACCCCATCACGGCCATGTCCAGCTCGCTCATGTCGATGCGCACGCCGTCAGGCGCCACCAGTTGACCGGCGCGCCGGTCCAGCACCCAGGCCGAGGGCAGGCCGCGCGTCGCGGCCACCCGGCGGTGCACGGCGCGCATGGCCACGGTGACCTGCTCGAAGTTGACCGGCTTGGCCAGGTACATGTCGGCGCCTGCCTCCACGACCGACGCGAACACATCCGGCGAAACCCGACCGGACACGACCAGCACACCCGCCTGGGTGCGCTTGCGCAGCACGCGGATGAGCTCCAGCCCATCGATGCCGGGCAGCATCAGGTCGACCAGGTAGAAGCCATGGCGGAACGGCTCGTGGTCCGCCAGCAGCTCGGCGCTGTCGGCATAGCGGTGCACACGCACACCGGCGTTGATCAGGTGTTGGGCCAGGAACTCGCTGTATTCAGGGTCGTCATCGACCAGGGCAACGGATTCCGGCAGGGAAACGGCGTCGAGTGTCATTGATCAAAGAGCGGCTCGGCCCGAGGAGCCGGTGGTCAGTACTGCAATCCGCATTGTGAACCGCAACGGCAGGCATCTCACGCGCAATCGATCACAGGACCCCGGATTTTCGGCCATACAGGGCTGTTTCAATTGATCACAAATGATTAAAGTGAATGGGATCGATTCCGAAAACCATGGGTGGCCGGCGTTGGTGCCGAGCCGCCTTCCATTCCCAGGAAGTTCGGGTTCTTGATGTCCAGGTCGCCGCCACAGGGCGAGAAAGTCGCAGCCTTTCATGAGTTCCAAGTCCCTCTCCGTCCGCGCCAAATTGATCTGGGCTTTTGGTGCGCTGGCCTTCCTGGTGTTGCTGGTGTCAGCCCTGTCGCTGCGCTCACTGTCGCACAGCCACGGTGATTTTTCCAACTACATCGAACGCACCAGCGCGCGGGTGAAACTGGCCAACGATGTGCTGGCCGCCGCCAACGCGCGCGCCGTGAGCGCCCGCAACCTGGTGCTGGTCAAGGACGCGGCTGACCGCGCCAACGAACAGCGCAGCGTGATCCAGGCGCACGAACAAGTGCAGGCCGCCTTCAAGCAGTTGGGCGAGATGCTGGCGCAGACGCCTGGCGTGTCGGCCAAGGAGCACGAGCAGTTCAAGGAACTGACCCGCATCGAATCGCAGTACGGCCCGGTGGCCCTGAACATCGTGGACCTGGCCGTGCACGAGCGCACCGAAGAGGCCATCACCAAGATGAACGCCGACTGCCGCCCCTTGCTGGCCGCGCTCATCAAGGCCACCAACGGCTACATTGCCTTGTCAAGCGCACAGGCCAAGGCCGATCAGGAAGACGCCGCCAACGATTACAAGGTCGACTTGGCCATGCTCGCCACCTTGAGCCTGGTGGCCATTGTCACTGCAGCGTGGCTGGCCTACCGGATCACCCGCGGCCTGACCCGCGCTCTGGGCGCCGAGCCCGCGGAACTGGGCGCCGCTGCCCGCCGCGTGGCCGAGGGCGATCTCAGCCCCATCGATGGCGCCCATGGCGCGCCCCGCCGCAGCGTGCTGGCCTCGCTGAGCCACATGCAGTCCAGCCTGGCCGGCCTGGTGACCCAGGTACGCCATGCCTCCGACAGCATCACCATGGGCTCGGCCCAGATATCCGATGGCAGCTTCAACCTGTCGCAGCGTACCGAGGAGCAAGCCTCCAACCTGCAGGAAACCGCTTCGTCGATGGAAGAGCTCAGCACCACGGTCAAGCACAACGCCGACACCGCGCAGCAGGCCAGCCAGCTGTCGGTGGCGGCCAGCCGCGCCGCCTCCAACGGCGGCCTGGTGATGAACCAGGTGGTGAGCACCATGCAGAGCATCAGCGCCAGCTCGCGCAAGATCGGCGACATCATCGGCGTGATCGATGGCATCGCCTTCCAGACCAATATCCTGGCGCTGAACGCCGCCGTTGAAGCGGCCCGCGCGGGTGAACAAGGGCGCGGCTTCGCGGTGGTGGCCGGTGAAGTGCGCACGCTGGCCCAACGCAGCGGCGAGGCCGCCAAGGAGATCCGCGCACTGATCGCTGAAAGCGTGGGCCAGGTGGACGCCGGCGCAGGCCTGGTCGATCAGGCCGGCCGCGCGATGGACGACATCGTCAACCAAGTCAAGCACGTGGCCGACCTGATCGGCGAGATCAGCAGCGCCTCGGCCGAGCAGACCTCCGGCATCGGCCAGGTCAGCCTGGCCGTGACGCAACTGGACCAGATGACGCAGCAGAACGCCGCGCTGGTGGAAGAAAGCGCCGCCGCCGCCGACAGCCTGCACCAGCAGGCCTCGCAACTGACCGAGGCGGTGAGCGTGTTCAAGCTGGCGGATGAGCGCGCAAGCGCGGGGGTGAAGAGCACCCCCGCACTGCCACACACGGGTGCGGCACGCGGATCCAGCCGCAACCCGCTCATCGAAGGCACTGGTGGCGCAGCGTCAGGCACCATGGTGCTGAACTGATGCCGACGGCTTGCGGGCCATGCGCCCGGCAAGCCTAGCTTCATGGACAAACCCTGTTGCCCAGCAGGACCGCCCGCTTATTGGTGTGGGCTGTGGGTGTGGGTGTGGGCTGTGTGGGATGGGCTATGTGTAGCAGGCAAGAAAAAAGCCACCCCTGGGGGTGGCTTTCACACTTCAAACGTTTGCACGCGTGAAGAAATTTTGGTGGGCCCTGAGTGACTCGAACACTCGACCAACGGATTAAGAGTCCGCTGCTCTACCAACTGAGCTAAGAGCCCGCTTTGCGCTTTTTCAAGCTTCAAGCGTTTTTCGAAGGATTTGGTTATCCCTGCGAAGCCTCAGATTATATACAACTTTGCGAGTGTTTAGCAAGCATTGTTGTGATCATCCAAGAAATTCTGGTGGGTCGTGCGTGACTCGAACACGCGACCAACGGATTAAAAGTCCGCTGCTCTACCGACTGAGCTAACGACCCCCGGAAAAGCCCAAGAGTATAGCCTGTTTCAAGGCTTGCTCGCAATCAAGCGGTTCACAAGTTCTGCGGCGGCCACCATGCCGAACGTGGCGGTGACAGTGACGGTAGAGCCAAAGCCGTGGCAATTGAGGCTGCCGTCGCTGCGGGCATCGCCTGCGGTGCCGCCCTCCCCGGCATCGCCCACGTCGCACACCGCGTCCTGAGGCGGACGCACCGCCTCGCGCGAGAACACGCAAGCCAGACCCATCGCGCCCTTGCGTGCGCCGCCATGGCGTTGGCGCAAGCGCTGGCGCAGGCTGGCCAAGAGCGGGTCGTGCGTCACCTCGCCCAGGTCGGCCACCTCCAGCAGGTGCGGCGACACCTTGCCGCCGGCCGCCCCCACCGCCACCACCGGCACGCCCTGCGCACGCGCCCACGCGGCCACCGCGGCCTTGGCGCGAACCTGGTCGCAGCAGTCGATCACACCGTCGAGCGGCTGCGCGCCCAACAGGCCGGCCGCGTTCTCTTCATCGACGAACTCCTCGATGGCATGCACCGCGCAGCCGGGGTGGATCAGCGCGATGCGGTCTTTCAGCGCCAGCACCTTGGCTTGGCCCAGCGTGGGCGCCAGCGCGTGCACCTGGCGGTTGATGTTGGATTCGGCCACATGGTCCAGGTCGATCAGCGTGAGCTCGGCCACGCCGCTGCGCGCCAGTGCTTCGGCAGTCCAGGAGCCGACACCGCCCACGCCGACCACCGCGATGCGGGCCGCGCGTACACGTGCATAACCGGCCGGGCCATACAGGCGGCGCAGCCCGCCGAAGCGGCGTTCGAGATCGGTATCGTCGGAGGTGGACATCATGGTGCGCTCGACAAAGACAAATGGCGGCAGGCGCCTGCGCACCTGCCGCCATTGTCGGGGGGATCGATCAGCCCTTGGCCTTGACCGATGAACCGGCCGCCAGACGCTCTCGCGCCACCAGGGCGGCCTCGGAATCCGGGTAGGCCTTGATCAGGTCGTCCAGGGCCTTGCGGGCGGCCTTGGTTTCCTTGAGCTCGGTGTGGCAGTTGGCGATGGAGAGCAGGGCCTCGGGCGCCCGCGCATGCTGCGGCGATGCGGCCAGCAGCGAGCGGAACACGGTGATGGACTGCTTGTAGTCACGCTGGCCGTAGTAGGCATTGCCCAGCCAGTACAGCGCCGACTCCTTGTAGCCCGTGGCCGGGTAGCGCTTGAGGAAGGTGTTCAGCGAGGCCAGGCCGCCGTTGAAATCGGCCTGGCGCAGTTGCGCCAGGGCATCCTCGAAGGCGCGCTTCTCGTCGGGCTCGGCCTGGAAGGTCTTGCCATCGAGCGTAACGGACTGCGGCTCGAGCTTGCTGACGCGGTCGTCGATGCCCTGCTGAAGATCTTTCTGGCGGCGCTGGATCTCGGAGACATCGCGCGCCAGCACCTCGTTTTGGCCACGCTGGGCGGCAGCTTCGCTGCGCAGCTGTTCCAGCTGGGCGTTGATTTCGAGCAGGCTGCGCCGCAACTGGTCGATCTGGCCGCTCAACGCCGTGAGCTTGGCATTGAGCGCATCCTGATCCTGCGTACGCTGGGTGCGCAGATCCAGGATGGCCTTGCGGGCCTCGTCATCACCGAACAGGGCGGCCTGTGCGCCCGCGGCAGCCCCCAGCGTGGCCAGGGCCACGACCAGGGGTCGCAGCGCCTTCAGGCCAGACAACTCACGCAGTGCTTTCACGGCAACGCCCTTTCCAGCAAATCAGATCAACGGCCCTTGAACTCGGCGCGGCGGTTCTTGGCCCAGGCCTCTTCACCGCTGCCTTCGACGGCCGGACGCTCCTTGCCGAAGCTCACGGCTTCGAGCTGGTTGGCCGACACGCCCAGCAGGCCCAGGGCCTTGGCGGTGGCTTCGGCACGCTTCTGGCCCAGGGCCAGGTTGTACTCGCTGCCGCCGCGCGCATCGGTGTGGCCTTCGATGGTGATGTGCTTGGATTTGTTGGCGTTGAGGTACTTGGCGTAGCCCTCGACGGTACCGCGGGCGTCTTCACGCACCACATAGCTGTCGAAATCGAAGTAGATCACGCGGGCCAGGTCGGCGGGCAGCGCGGACGGATCGACCTGCGTCGCTTCCACGGGGGCCACGGTCGACGCGGCGGGCGTGGGGGTGGGCGCGTTGGCGCTGGTGGTGATGGGCGCGGGCTTGGGATCGTCCAGCTTCACGGTGGAGCCGCAACCGGCCAGCCACAGCGCCGAGCTGGCCAGGGCCACGGCGGAGGCGCGGCGCGCCAGGGTCATCAGGGAAGAGTCGATGCGTTGTTCGGTCATCTCAGGCTCCAGAAAATCGAGTTGTTGATGGTAAAGGGTGAAGAAACGGAAATCACTTGTTGAACGGGCCCCACACGGGCTGACGCACGTCGGACTGCGAGGTGGCCAGCGTGGCCTTGATGCGGCCATCCAGCGAGGTGGTCATCAACACGTCGCGGCCTTGCTGGCGCGTGGCGTAGATGATCAGCTTGCCGTTCGGCGCGAAGCTGGGGCGCTCGTCGTCACGGGTGTCGGACAGGGGGCGGGTGTCGCCGGAGGACAGGTCCATCAGGTGCACGCGGAAGGCGCCGCCACCCACCTGGCCGATGTAGGTCAGCCATTTTCCATCAGGACTGACGTTCGGGCTGATGTTGTAGGCGCCATTGAAGGTGACGCGCTGCACCGTGCCGCCGGCCACGGGCACCTTGTAGACCTGGGGTCCGCCGCCACGGTCGCTGACGAAGTAGACCAGGCTGCCATCGGGCGAGAAGGCCGCCTCGGTGTCGATCGAACTGCTGGACGTGAGCTTGCGCGGTGCGCCCTCGCCGTCGGCGCTGATCAGGTAGAGCTGCGAGACGCCGTCGCGGCTGAGGGTGACGACGAGCTGGCGGCCATCGGGCGACCAGGCCGGCGCGCTGTTGGAGCCCTTGAAGCTGGCCAGCATGCGTCGCTTGCCCGTGGCGATTTCCTGCGAAATGACCTCGGCCTTGCCGTTCTGGAAGCTGACATAGGCCAGGCGCTTGCCATCGGGTGCCCAGGCAGGCGAGATGATGGGCTGCTGGCTGGTCAGCGCCGACTGCGCGTTCTCGCCATCGGCATCGGCCACCAGCAGGGTATAGCGGCGGCCGGCCTTGCTGACATAGGCGATGCGCGTGGAAAACACGCCCTTGTCGCCCGTCAGCTTTTCATAGATGTCGTCGGCAATACGGTGGGCCGTCAAGCGCAGGTCCCCCGTGGGAACGACGAAGCCCTGGCGGCCGGTCAGGTCACGCGCTTTCAGCACATCCCACAGCTTGTACCTGACATCGAAACGACCGTCGGCCAGGGGGCTCACGGAGCCGGCCAGCAGGGCATCGGCGCCCTTGGTCTTCCAATCGTTCAGGGACGGGTTCGAGGCTTCGTCCAGGCGGTCGGCCGAAGCATCGAGGGACTTGAACAGGCCGCTGCGCTCCAGATCCGCCCGCACGATGGCCGAGATGGGCTGCGGCGAGCGTTGCTCATCGCGGAAGGTGCCGATGGCGATGGGAATCTGGGTGGCGCCCACACCGCTGATCTGGACGCGGAACTGGGCCCAGGCAGGCGCCGTCAGGCCCAGCGCGCCGGCCAGGCCCAGGGCCGCCACGATGCGCCGGCGCGTGCAGCCGGCCGGTGTGAAATACGAAAACGTTGGTTCTTGCATGCGCACTCAACAGCAGGGGTTCATGACCTCGACCCAGCGGGTCAGGACATGGAATGCTAAACGAGGAAAAAGTTCAGCGTGCCGCAGGGCCCCTTCAACCCCCTGCGCGGGCGGTCATCAAAGGGCATGCAGCGCCTTGTCGCGTTGCCCAGGGCCGCCGAGGATCAGCGGGCCGTCAACGGTGTACCGGGTGTCTGCCCGAGGGGAGCCACCCGGCAATCGGTGTTCCTGTGGCCATCGCCTCATCTCCAGGGCCGAGGCTCAGAGCAGCACGATGTCGTACTGCTCCGGCAACATCGACGGCTCGGTCTGCAGCGAGATCGGCTTGCCGACGAAATCAGACAGGCCGGCGAGGTGCTGGTGCTCCTCGTCGAGCAGCATCTCGACCACGGCCGCGCTGGCCACCACGCGGAACTCGCGCGGGTTGAACTGGCGTGCTTCGCGCAGGATCTCGCGCAGGATGTTGTAGCAGACGGTGCGGGCTGTCTTGACCTGGCCCCGGCTCTCGCAGGTGGGGCACGGCTGGCACAGCATGTGGGCCAGGGATTCGCGGGTGCGCTTGCGTGTCATCTCGACCAGGCCCAGCGGCGAGAAGCCGTTGAGCGTGACCTTGGTGCGGTCGCGCGCCAGCTGCTTGCGCAGCTCGGTCAGCACGCTGTCGCGGTGCTCCTCGCGGTTCATGTCGATGAAATCGATGATGATGATGCCGCCCAGGTTGCGCAGGCGCAGCTGCCGCGCGATGGCGTGCGCGGCCTCCAGGTTGGTCTTGAAGATGGTGTCGTCGAAGTTGCGCGCGCCCACGTAGCCACCGGTGTTGACGTCGATGGTGGTGAGGGCTTCGGTCTGGTCGACGATGAGGTAGCCGCCCGACTTGAGATCGACCCGGCGGGCCAGCGCGCGCTCGATCTCGGTGTCGATGTTGTACAGATCGAAGATGGGGCGCTCGCCGCGGTACAGGCTCAGGCGGCTCATGGCCGACGGTGTGTACTGCTGCCCGAAGGCCTGCAAGGCCTCGAACTGCACCTGCGAATCGATGCGGATGGTCTGGGTCTGCTCGTTGACCAGGTCGCGCAGCACGCGCTGGGCCAGGTTCAGCTCCTGGTAGAGCAGCGAGCCCGGGGGCGACTTCAATCCGCTCTCGCGGATGGTGTTCCAGGTCTTGCGCAGGTAGGCGATGTCGGAGGCGAGTTCCTCATCGGTCGCATCCTCGGCGTTGGTGCGCAGGATGTAGCCGCCGCTGCGCTTGGATTCACCGGCGGGCTGGGTGAGCTGCAGCATGCGTTCACGCAGTTGCTCGCGCTGCTCGGGCGAACCGATCTTCTGCGAGATGCCGATGTGGTCGTCCTGCGGCAGGAACACAAGCAAGCGGCCGGCCACACTGATCTGCGTGGACAGGCGCGCGCCCTTGGTGCCGATCGGGTCCTTGATCACCTGCACCATCAGGGTCTGGCCTTCGTGCAGGCGGCGCTCGATGGGCAACGGCGTGTCGGCGGCGCGGCCGCCACGGCTGCCGTGGTCTTCGCGGTGCAGATCGGCCACGTGCAGGAAGGCGGCGCGCTCCATGCCGATGTCGATGAAGGCCGATTGCATGCCGGGCAGCACGCGGGCCACCTTGCCGGCGTAGACATTGCCGACCAAGCCGCGCTCGAGCGTGCGCTCGACGTGCAACTCCTGCACGGCGCCGCCCTCGACGATGGCGACGCGGGTTTCCTGCGGGGTCCAGTTGACGAGGATGTCTTGGATCATGGTTCGGTGGAAGTTGTCGGGAGCGGCAGGCCGCGCAGGGCCGCGTTGTCCAGGATGGCGACGCCGGGCTGGGCGGTGTGCGCGGCAGCCAGCAGGCCGGCGGCCACCTGAGCGGCCTGCACGGGCTTGGCGCGCGCGGGCATCAACCAGCCGAAGCGTGCCGCCAGCCCCTCGCCCAGGCGCTGCTTGGGACGATCGCCCAGCAGCAGGGAGGGCCGGGCCAGCGTGAGCGATTCGAACTGCAGCGCGCGCAAGGCGTCTTCCAGCTCGCCCTTGACGCGGTTGTAGAACAGGTTGGAGCGGGCGCTGGCGCCCATGGCGCTGACCAGCAGGAACTGGTGCGCGCGCAGCACCTTGGTGCGCCTTGCCAGTTGCAGCGGGTAGTCGTGGTCCACGCGCCGGAAGGCCGCCTGCGAGCCGGCCTGGGCGATGGTGGTGCCCAGGGCGCAGAACACCCAGTCGGCCTGCAGCAACTCGGTGTGGCTGTCCAGGTACTCGTAATCGACCACGGCGATGCGCAGCTTGCCCTCAGGCAAGGTGGCCGCCTGACCGGCAGAAAGCAGGTCGGCGGGCTGCAGCGGGCGGCGCGTCAGCACGGTGATGGGGCCGACGCCCGGGTCCGCCACGAGGGCGCGCAGCAGGTGGCCACCCACGAGGCCGGTCGCGCCAGCCAGCAGCACGCGCGGCAGCGTGCCGGGTGGCATGGCGGGCAGAGGCGGCAGGATCGTGTCCATCTGTCAGAAGTGAAAGCCCAGCGGCTTGAGCAGCTCGGCGGTGTCGAACAGGGGCAGGCCCATGATGCCACTGTAGCTGCCTTCGATGCGGGACGTCCAAGCCCCCGCGCGGCTCTGGATGGCATAGGCGCCGGCCTTGCCCATGGGCTCGCCGCTGTCGGCGTAGCGCTGGATCTCGTCGTCGGTGAGCGAGCGCCAGTGCACGCCCGAGATCGACAGGCGCGCCTGGCCATCGACCACCACGGCGGTCAGCACGCGGTGCACGCGGCCGGACAGGCGGCGCAGCATGTGGACGGCGTCAAGCGCATCACTTGGCTTGCCCAGGATGTCACCATCCACGGCCACGGTGGTGTCGGCGCAGAGGATGGGGGCGATGGGCCAGGCGGCGGGGTCGGCCTGATGGCGGGCGGCCAGGCGGGCGGCGGCGTCCTGCCACTTGGCCAGGGTCACGCGGCGCACGTAGTCGTCAGGGGCCTCGTTGGGCCAGACCACTTCCAGCAGCTCGGCGGCCTCGGCGTCGTCGGGCAGCAGCAGGCGGTGGGCCACGCCCAGCTGGTCCAGCAACTGGCGCCGGCGCGGGCTCTGCGAGGCCAGGTAGATCCAGGGGGCGGAAGCGGCTGAGGAAGCGGTGGCGTCGGGCATGGTGGCGGACACCGATGCCCTTCAGGCCCGGTGGTAAGGGTGGTTGTTGCGCAGCGACCAGGCACGGTAGAGCTGCTCGAGCAGCAGCACGCGCGCCAGGGCATGCGGCAAGGTCATGTCGGAGAGGCGGATGGCCTCGTCGGCCGTCTGCTTGAGCTGCGGGTCGATGCCGTCGGCACCGCCGATGATGAGGGCGACGTCGCGGCCGTCGTGCAACCAGGCTTCGGTGCGCTCGGCCAGCTGCACGCTGGTCAGGCGGCTGCCGCGCTCATCGAGGATGACGCGGCGCACGCCCCGCTCCAGCGCGCCCTCGATGCGGGCGGCCTCGGACTGCATGATGGCGGCCACGGGCTTGCCTTCGCGCGGGTCAGCCTTGAGCGCCTTGACCTCGACCTTCCAGTCGGGCGGGAAGCGCTTGAGGTAGTCGTCGCAGGCCTCCTGGGCCCAGTCCGGCAACCGGTGGCCGATGGTGACGACGGTCAGCTTCATGGTGTGCTCGCCCCCAACCTGATGGGATCAGACCGGGCGGCGCTCATGCGGCATGCGGCCGGACGCAGGCTGGCGCTCAATGGGCTGTCAGCGGGCGGTCTTGCGGGCCGGCGCCTTCTTGGCAGCGACCTTCTTGGCGGCCACCTTCTTGACAGCGGGCCTCGGGGCGGCGGTCTTGCGGGCGGGTGCCTTCTTGGCCGCGACCTTGCGGGCGGGCTTGGGCGCGTTGACGACCACCTTGGTCACGGCGGCCTTCTTGGCGGCGACTTTCTTGGCGGCCACCTTCTTGGCGGCGGGTTTCTTCGCGGCCGGGGCCTTGGTGGAGGGCTTGGCAGTGGCCGTGCGGGCCGGCTTCGGCGCCTCCGGCTTGCTCACGGACTTGGCGGCCTTCTTGGCCGGTGCCTTCTTGGCGGCCACCTTGCGCGTGGGCGCCTCGGTGGCGGCCTTGCGGGCGGCCGTGGTCTTGCCGGAGGCCTTGCGCGGCTTGGCAGGCGCCTCGTCGGCCTCGTCTTCGTCGATGGGCTCGGACGCCTTGGCCAGGCCGGTCGATGCGGCCTTGCGCTTGAGCGCCACGGGCTTGTCGCCCCAGATCTCTTCGAGCTGGTAGTACTGGCGGATGGCCGGTTGCATCACGTGCACCACGGCGGCGGCGCAGTCGACGATGATCCATTCGCCGTTGTCCTGCCCCTCGGTGCGCATGACCTGGAAGCCCGCCGCGCGCACGGCGTCGCGCACGCTGGCGGCCAGCGCCTTGGTCTGCCGGTTGGACGTGCCCGAGGCGATCACCACGCGCTCGAACAGCGGCGAGAGGTGCTCGGTGTTGAACACCACGATGTCCTGGGCCTTGACGTCTTCGAGGCCATCGACGATGGCGTTTTGCAGTTTGCGGATGTCCATTCAGCGGGGTGCGCCTGGGGCGTAGAGTTGATGGTTGGAAATATAGCGTGCAACGGCCGGCGGCACCATCGTGGGTGCCAGCAGGTCGGCGGGCTCGCCCAGGGCGAGCCGGGCGCGAATGTCGGTGGACGACACGGTCATGGGCGGCATGGGCAGCTCGACCATGCGGTGCGGGGTGTCGGCCAGTTCGGGTGCGGGCCGGGGGCGCTGATCGCCCCGGCAGGCCACGGCCAGCGTGACGCGATTGATCAAGTCGCGCCAGCCATGCCAGGTCGGCAGGTTGGCGTACTGGTCCTGGCCGATGATCAGGAACCAGGTGGCGGCCTGCTGCTCGTCGGCCTGGCCGGCATCGCGGGCCTGCAGTTCGCGGACGGTGTCCAGCGTGTAGGAGGGGCCGTCGCGGCGGATCTCGGTGCTGTCGACCGTGAAGCGGGGCTCGTCCTGGATGGCCAGGGTGACCATGGCCAGGCGGTGTGCAGGCGCGGCCAACTGGCGCGCCTTCTGCCAGGGCTGGCCCACCGGGATCCAGCGGACTTCATCCAGACCCAGATGCGACAGCGCCGTGTGCGCCAGCGCCAGGTGCGCGGTGTGCACGGGGTCGAAGCTGCCGCCCATCAGGCCGATGCGGCGGGTGCCGGATGCGGTGCCAGCGGCGGCGGTTGCGGCTACGGTTGCGGAAGCAGCCACCAACTCAGACCCAGTCCCGCGGGGGCAGGAAATCGGTGTACAGCCGCGCCTCGGGCGTGCCAGGCTCGGGCTGCCAGTCGTAGCGCCAGGTGACCACCGGCGGCATCGACATCAGGATGCTCTCGGTGCGCCCGCCGGATTGCAAGCCGAACAGGGTGCCCCGGTCCCAGACCAGGTTGAACTCGACGTAGCGCCCGCGCCGGTAGGACTGGAAATCGCGCTCGCGCTCGCCATAGGGCGTGTCACGGCGGGCCTGAAGGATGGGCAGGTAAGCGCCCGTGAAGGCATCGCCCACCGAGCGGATCAGCGAGAAGCCGCCTTCGAAGCCCAGCTCGGAGACATCGTCGAAGAAGATGCCGCCCACGCCGCGCGCCTCGTTGCGGTGCTTGAGGAAGAAGTAGTCGTCGCACCACTGCTTGTAGCGGGGATGCTTGTCGTCGCCGAAGGGGGCCAGGGCGTCGCGGCAGGTGCGGTGAAAGTGGCGGGCGTCGTCTTCCACGCCGTAGTAGGGCGTGAGGTCCATGCCGCCGCCGAACCAGGCGACCACTTCGCCGTCGGGCTTGTGCGCGGCCAGCATGCGCACGTTCATGTGCACCGTGGGCGCGTGCGGGTTGCGCGGGTGGAACACCAGCGACACGCCCATGGCCTCGAACGGGCAGCCGGCCAGTTCGGGCCGGTGCTGCGTGGCCGAGGGCGGCAATTGCGGGCCCTTCACGTGCGAGAAGTTGCAGCCGCCACGCTCCAGCACCTGGCCGTTCTCGACCAGGCGGGAGCAGCCGTCACCCTGCAGGCGCTCCTGCGGGCCGCGCACCCAGGCGTCGCGCACGAAGGGCGTGCCGTCTTCCGCTTCGAAGGCCGAGACGATGCGGTCCTGCAGATCGAGCAGGTAGTCGCGGACGACGGCGGTGTCGAGTGGAGTGCTCATGCCTGGTCGATGTGAGGTGGAAGCGCCCTGCCCTGCTCAGCGGGCCTTGATGGCGCGCCAGCCGATGTCGGTGCGGAACTGCATGCCGTCGAACTGGATGCCGTTGAGGTACTCGTAGGCGCGCTGCTGGGCCAGCTTGGCCGAGTCGCCCAGCGCCGTCACGCACAGCACGCGGCCGCCGCTGGTGCGGACCACGCCATCCTGCAGGGTGGTGCCAGCGTGGAAGACCATGGCGTCGTCGGCCTCGGCGGGCAGGCCGGTGATGGCGTCGCCCTTCTTGGGGTTGAGCGGATAACCGCCGGCGGCCACCACCACGCCCAGGGCGAAGCGGCGGTCCCATTGCAGTTCGAGCTGGTCGAGCGTGGCGTCCGTCGCGGCCAGGAACACATCCACCAGATCGCTCTTGAGGCGCATCATGATGGGCTGGGTTTCGGGGTCGCCCATGCGGCAGTTGAACTCGAGCGTCTTGGGGTTGCCTTGCGCGTCGATCATCAGGCCGGCGTACAGGAAGCCGGTGAAGGGGATGCCATCCTTGGCCATGCCCGCCAGCGTGGGCTGGATGATCTCGTGCATGGTCTTGGCATACACGTTGGGCGTGACCACGGGCGCGGGCGAGTAGGCGCCCATGCCGCCGGTGTTCGGGCCGGCGTCGTTGTCCTGCAGGCGCTTGTGGTCCTGGCTGGTGGCCAGCACGGCCACGTTCTTGCCGTCGGCCAGCACGATGAAGCTGGCCTCCTCGCCCTGCAGGAACTCTTCGATCACCACACGGGCCACGCCGTCGTTGTGCTGCACGCCGAGCTTGTTGTCAGCACCATCGATGGGCAACATCCAGTCGACGGCTTCGTGAGCCTCTTCGAGCGACATGGCCACGACCACGCCCTTGCCCGCGGCCAGGCCGTCGGCCTTGATCACGATGGGCGCGCCGATCTTGTCCACATAGGCATGGGCGGCGGCGTTGTCGGTGAAGGTGTCGTAGGCAGCCGTCGGGATGTTGTGCCGCTTCATGAAGGCCTTGGCGAAGGCCTTGGAGCTTTCGAGCTGCGCGGCCTTCTGCGTGGGGCCGAAGATGCGCAGGCCACGCGCGCGGAACTCGTCCACCACGCCGGCGGCCAGGGGCGCCTCCGGGCCGACCACGGTCAGGGCGATCTTGCGTTCCTGGGCGAAATCGGCCAGGGCCTTCACATCGGTGATGTCGATGTTTTCCAGGTGCGGGTCGCGCGCCGTGCCGCCGTTGCCAGGCGCCACGAAGACCTTTTGGGCCTTGGGGGACTGGGCCAGCTTCCAGGCCAGGGCGTGCTCGCGGCCGCCTGAGCCGATGACAAGGATGTTCATATCTGCAATCGAAGGATCAGTTCAGTTCGGCGTTGTGGAACACGTCCTGGGTGTCGTCCAGGTCTTCCAGCACGTCCAGCAGTTTCTGCATGCGGGCGGCGTCTTCGCCGGTGAGTTCGATGGGGGTGTCGGCGCGCATGGTCACCTCGGCCACCTCGGGTTTGAGGCCGGCGGCTTCGAGCGCCTTCTGCACGGCCTCGAATTCGGTCGGGCTGCTCAGCACCTCGATGGACTGGTCCTCGTGCGTAACCACGTCGTCGGCGCCCGCTTCCAGCGCCACTTCCATGACCTTGTCCTCGCTCACACCGGGCGCGAACAGGAACTGGCCCACGTGCTTGAACTGGAAGGCCACCGAGCCTTCGGTGCCCAGGTTGCCGCCGTGCTTGCTGAAGGCGTGGCGCACCTCGGCCACCGTGCGCACGCGGTTGTCCGTCATGCAGTCGACGATGACGGCCGCGCCGCCGATGCCATAGCCCTCGTAGCGCACTTCTTCATACGTGACACCGTCGAGGTTGCCCGTGGCCTTGTCGACGTTGCGCTTGATGTTGTCGGCCGGCATGTTGGCGCCCTTGGCCTTTTCGATGGCCAGGCGCAGACGGGGGTTCATGGCGATGTCGCCGCCGCCCTGGCGCGCCGCCACGATGATTTCACGGGTCAGACGGGTCCAGACCTTGCCGCGCTTTTCGTCTTGGCGGCCCTTGCGGTGCTGGATGTTGGCCCATTTGGAATGACCGGCCATGGTGTGTAGCTCCGGATTGTTTGATCTGTCGGTGTTGAACGACACATGGCGCACCGGCGCCGAACATGAGCGCGGCGCGGGTGCGCAAGGGATTGGGGCACGGCCCAGGCTGGGCCATACTGTGATTCCGTGATTTTACCCGCCCCCGGAGTGCTTCCATGGCAGACCCCATCCTCGTCGCGCGTCAAGGCGACATCGAATGCCACCTGCTGCCCGCCCTGGCCAACCGCCACGGGCTGATCACCGGGGCCACCGGCACGGGCAAGACCATCACCCTGCAGACCCTGGCCGAGAGCTTTTCGCGCATCGGCGTGCCGGTGTTCATGGCCGACGTGAAGGGCGACCTGACCGGCATTTCGCAGGCCGGCAGCGTCAGCCCCAAGCTGGCCAAGGTGCTGGAAGAACGCGGCTTGGCCACGCCCGAATCCCTGGCCTGCCCCACCACCTTGTGGGATGTGTTCGGCGCCCAGGGCCACCCGGTGCGTGCAACGGTGTCCGACATGGGCCCCTTGCTGTTGGGCCGCATGCTCAACCTGAACGACACGCAAGAGGGCGTGCTGCAGCTGGTCTTCAAGATCGCCGACGACAACGGCCTGCTGCTGCTCGACCTGAAAGACCTGCGCGCGATGCTGCAGCACGTGGGCGACAACGCCAGCCAGTTCACCACCGAGTACGGCAACATCAGCCCCGCCAGCGTGGGCGCCATCCAGCGCGGCCTGCTGCAGATCGAGGAGCAAGGCGGCGACCAGTTCTTCGGCGAGCCGATGCTCAACATCGCCGATTTCATGCAGACGTCGGATGGGAACGGGGTGATCAACATCCTGGCCGCCGACAAGCTGATGAACTCGCCGCGCCTGTACGCCACCTTCCTGCTGTGGATGCTGTCCGAATTGTTCGAGTCGCTGCCCGAGGTGGGCGACCTGGACAAGCCCAAGCTGGTGTTCTTCTTCGACGAGGCGCACCTGCTGTTCAAGGACGCGCCGAGCGCCCTGGTGGAGCGCATCGAGCTGGTGGTGCGCCTGGTGCGTTCCAAGGGCGTGGGCGTGTACTTCGTCACCCAGAACCCGCTGGACGTGCCCGACACCGTGCTGGGCCAGCTGGGCAACCGCGTGCAGCATGCGCTGCGCGCCTTCACCCCGCGCGACCAGAAGGCCGTCAAGTCGGCCGCCGAGACCATGCGCGCCAAGCCGGGCCTGGACATCGCCACGGCCATCACCGAGCTGGCCGTGGGCGAGGCCCTGATCAGCCTGCTCGACGAGAAGGGCCGCCCCGGTGTGACCGAGCGCGTGTTCGTGCTGCCGCCGGGCAGCCAGATCGGCCCGATCGACGCGGCCCAGCGCCAGGCGCTGATCAAGGGCTCGCTGGTGGCCGGCGTGTACGACACCGCCGTGGACCGCGAATCGGCCTACGAGAAGCTCAAGGGCCGTGCCGCGCCGCCGCCCGCCAGCTCGCCGGCGCCCTCAGCCACCGCCGAGCCCACCCGCGGCAAGGGCGTGGGCCTGGACGACGAAGCGCGCGATGCGATCCGCCGCAGCACAACCGACGCGGCCACCAGCGCGGGTGGCCAGTTGGGCGGCGGCTGGCTGAGCGACATGGCCGGCGGCCTGCTGCGCGGCAGCGGTCGCAAGGATTCGGTGCTGGAGACGGTGGCCAAGTCGGCCGCGCGCACCATCGGCTCCACCGTGGGCCGCGAGATCATCCGCGGCGTGCTGGGTTCGATCCTGGGCGGCAGCGGTAGCCGCCGGCGCTGAGTCCGATTCCCCATTGGGGGCCGCCCAACCGGCCTCGTGACGCGGCGTGATGCCCTGTTCAGGAACCTTACAATCAAGGTGAGCAACAGGGGAGCACCGGCATGCAACATGCCTCGAAGATCGACAGCTTTGTAGAAGAAACGAAGTTCGGCAACTGGTTCCTGCGCACCGCCACCTGGAAGACCCATGTGCTGTGCCGCGCCCTGACCGACCTGCAGCGCCTGATGCCCGCGCGGCCGCAGGGTTACCAGCGCATCCTGGACGTGGGCTGCGGCTTCGGCCATTCGTTCGGCGAGATCGCCCGGCGTTTCAAGCCCGCGCACATCATCGGCATGGACGCCGACCCGGGCCTTCAGGAGCGTGCCGGCGAGCAGGCGGGCTTGTGCCCTGCACCGGTGGAACTGGTCGAGGGCAATGCCGCGAAGATGCCCTTCCCGGACAACCACGTGGACATGGTGTTCTGCCACCAGACCTTCCACCACATCGTCGCGCAGGAGGCCGCCATGGCCGAGTTCCTGCGCGTGCTCAAGCCGGGCGGCGTGCTGCTGTTCGCCGAATCGACCAAGCGCTACATCCATTCGCTGCCGATCAGGCTGCTGTTCGCGCACCCGATGGACGTGCAGAAGACCGCGCCCGAGTACATCGCGATGGTGCGCGCCGCCGGCTTCGACCTGCCGGACGAGCGCATCTCCACGCCTTACCTGTGGTGGAGCCGGCCAGACATCGGCTTCCTGGAATGGATCGGGGTGCCTGTGCCAGCCAAGCGGGAGGAAACGCTGGTCAATGCGGTGGCGGTCAAGCCGCTGGCGGCCTGAGCATCACGGGCAACCCAGACCGCAAGGCTCAGGGTGCGACGTTCGCGAACGTACCCTTGAGCGCCACGCCCACCACGACGGCGCCGGCATGGCACTCATAGTCGGTGGCGCTCTTGGACTCGTCCTTCTTGTAGTAGCTGACGATGTCGACCACGGCGTTGGCGCCCAGCTGCTTGGCCTTGTCCTGGAAAGCGATCAGGGCCGACAGGGCAGCCCAACGGCAGGCCACGTCGTCGGCCTTGCCCACGCCATTGGTCTTGCGGTTGGACACGTCCGACTGCAGGCGCTTGAGCACCTTGGGCGTGCTTTGCCCGGCCAGGTAGAAGCGAACGGAACCGTCGAGCTTGCCCTGGGCCTCGGGCATGTTCAGCACATCCGCCAGGGGGAGGTGCAGTTCGGTGTCACGGGCCAAGGCAGGGGTGGCGGACAGGACACCCACGACCAGTGCAGAAGCCGTGAGGGCGCGCAGCAGGTATCGCATTCATTGTTCTCCTGAAAAGTTGATGGAGCCACGGCAGGCAAGCCGCAGCCCAGGCATCTTAGCGACTGGCAGCGGAGGCTGCCGCAGAGGCGGCTTGACCCGGGATCACATCGGTGGCCACCTTGATGTGCTTGAGCAGGTTGTCGATCCAGAGGTTGTAGTTGGGATGGATCAGCGCCCCACCTTCGGCTGGCGTCTCGTAGTTGAGGTTGGTGCTGCTGACATAGCGTGCCTGGTAGCCCTGGGCGTCGTAGTCCAGACGGATCACCACGTAATGCTTGTTCTGCTTGTTGTAGCTCAGCAGCAAGGTGCCCGGAGCATCCGTGTTGACCAGCCAGCCCACAGCCTTGGCGCCCGACAGGATGGCAGACCTGATCTGCTCGGCGGTCAAGCTCTGCCCTTGGGCATTGAGAACGGCCACACGCGGGGGGTCGATCAGCGGGGCCTGGCGCTTGGCCTGCGCAGAAGACACGGCCAGCATGGCCACGAACACAGCTATCCACCAACGTTTCATGTACATCTCCCTTGGTTGAAACGGTTCCCTGGCCGATCAGTCGGCCCAGCGGCGAAAGATCAACGAGGTGTTGATTCCGCCGAACGCAAAATTATTGCTCATGACGATGTCGGTCTGGATGTCGCGGCCACCGGTCCTGATGTAGTCCAGGGCGCCGCAACGCGGATCGACATCGCGCAGGTTGACGGTGGGCGCGAACCAGCCTTCCTTCATCATCTCCAGCGTCATCCAGGCCTCCAGCGCGCCGCAGGCGCCCAGCGTGTGGCCCATGTAGCTCTTGAGCGAACTGATGGGTGTATGGCCGCCGAACACGTCGAAAGTGGCCTGCGTCTCGGCCACGTCGCCATGCTCGGTGGCGGTGCCATGGGCATTGATGTAGCCGATGGCCTCGGGCTGCAACTGCGCGTCGTCCAGGGCCATGCGCATGGCGCGGGCCATGGTCCGGGCGCTGGGCTGGGTCACGTGGGTGCCGTCGCTGTTGGTGCCGAAGCCGATGATCTCGGCAATGATGCGGGCGCCGCGCGCCTGGGCGTGCTCCAGCTCTTCGAGCACGAAGGTGCAGGCGCCCTCGCCCAGCACCAGGCCGTCGCGGTTCGCATCGAAAGGACGCGGGCTGCCTTGCGGCGCATGATTGCTGACGCTGGTGGCGAACAAGGTGTCGAACACGGCAGCGTCCATGGCCTCGAGCTCTTCGGAGCCGCCGGCCAGCATGGCCACCTGGCGGCCCGAGGCCACGGCCTCGTAGGCGTAGCCGATGCCCTGGCTGCCCGCCGTGCAGGCGCTGGACGTGGTGATGATGCGGCCAGTGAGCCCGAGGAACACGCCGATGTTGACCGCCGCAGTGTGCGACATCATCTTGATGTACGAGTTGGCGTTGATGCCCTCGGTGGTGCGCCGGGTCATCATCAGGCCGAAATCGCCGATGGCCGAAGGGCTGCCGGCCGACGAACCGTAGGACACACCCATCTGCCCGCTGCTGACCAGCTCGTGCCCCAGCAGGCCGGCGTTCTCAAGCGCGATCTCGCTGGCGCGCGTGGCCATCAGCGCGACGCGGCCCATGCTGCGCGTGGTCTTGCGGTTGTAGTGCGCGGGCAGCTCGAACGGCTCGACGACAGCGCCCAGGCGGGTGTTGAGGCCTTCGTAGACATCCCAGCCGTCCATGTAGCGCACCACGTTGCGCTCGGCGCGCAGGCGCTCTCGCACCGTGGGCCAGTCATGCCCCAGCGGGCTGAGGGCTCCGATGCCGGTGACAACGACGCGTTTCATCCCACCATCCCTCCGTTGACCGAAATGACCTGCCGTGTGATGTAGGCCGCATCGGGCGACATCAGGAAGACCACGGCAGCCGCCACTTCTTCAGGACGGCCCATGCGGCGGGCCGGGATCATCTTGAGTGCTTCTTCCAGCACCTGGGCATCGACCATGTCGGTGTCGATCAGGCCGGGGGCCACGCAGTTGACGGTGATGTCGCGCTTGGCCAGTTCGATGGCCAGGGCCTTGGTGGCACCGATCACGCCGGCCTTGGCCGCGCTGTAGTTGGTCTGGCCACGGTTGCCCATCAGCGCCGACACCGACGAGAGCGTGACGATGCGGCCTGGCGCGCGGCGGCGCACCATGGGCATCACCAGCGGGTTGAGCACGTTGTAGAAGGCGTCGAGGTTGGTATGGACGACGTCGTCCCACTCTTCGCCGCTCATCGCGGGGAAGGCGTTGTCGCGGGCGATGCCGGCATTGCACACCACGCCGTAGTAGGCGCCGTGGGCCTCGACATCGGCCAGCAGGATCTTGGCTGAGGTGGCGCGGTCGGCCACGTCGAAGGACAGCACGCGGGCTGTGCGGCCGAAGGCGCGCACGGCATCGGCCACGGCCTCGGCGTGTTCACGTTGCTGGCGGCAGTGCACGACCACGTCGTAGCCCGCCTGGGCCAGGCGCAGGGCGATGGCGCGGCCGATGCCACGGCTCGATCCCGTGACGAGCACGGTGTTGTTGTTGTCGTTCATGGTGTCCCTTCCAACCCTTTCACGAAGGTCAGGCCATTGCGCGGTGCGAACACCGACAGGTTGGCGCTGGCCACGCAGTCTCCATCCACGAGGACACGGCAGGCAAACATGCCCAGGCCATTGTCCCCCATCAATTCGCAGCGGCCTTCGATGCGCAGGCGCGCGCCGATGGCGAAGCCCTGCACGGTGCTTTCGTAGCGGCGCGTGCCGACCAGGAAGCCCAGGTCCACCGGGCGCTGTTCAAGGCGGGCGCGGTTGCCCTCCCACGCGGCGACGGCCTGGGCCATGTACTCGATGCCGGCCCACGCGGGGGCCTGGCCATTGTCGACACAGAAGGTGTCGGGACGGATGACGGCCTCGGCCACCACGGATTCGGCATCCACCTCAAGGATGCGGTCGAGCCAGCTCATGTCGCCGCGGTGGGGCACGAGGTCGTCGATGTCGGGCAGGATCATGAAGTGGCTCCCAGCAGCAGGGCGGCGTTGCTGCCACCGAAGGCGAACGAGTTGCTCAGCACGTGGCGCACAGGACGGCCCAGCGACTGGCCCGGACGCACGATGTGCAGCGGCGGCAGGGCAGGGTCCAGCTGGCCGTCCCACCAGTGCGGCGGCAGCAGGCCTTGCGGGTTGTCCACCAGCGTGAGCCACGCCAGTGCGGCTTCGATGGCGCCGGCCGCGGCCAGGGTGTGGCCCGTCAGTGGTTTGGTCGAGCTGACAGGCACCTCGGTACCCAGCACGACGGTGACAGCCTTGCTTTCCATCGCGTCGTTCTGCGGTGTGGCGGTGCCGTGCAGGTTGAGGTAATCCACCTGGTCGGGTTGCAAGCCGGCACGCTGCAGGGCCTGGCGCATCGCGACGATGGCGCCCTTGCCTTCGGGCTCGGGCGCGGAGATGTGGTGGGCATCGGAGCTTTCGCCCCAGCCGGCCAGCCGCACGGGACCTTCGTCGCGCGCCATCAGGAAGAGCGCGGCGCCTTCGCCCAGGTTGATGCCGTGGCGGTTTGCGGACAGCGGGTTGCAGCGCTCGGCCGAGACCGATTCCAGCGCCGAGAAGCCCGCCACCGTGAAGGCACCCAGCGCATCGCTGCCGCCGGCCACGACCGCATCGGCCAAGCCCGCCTTGAGCAGGCGCGCGCCACTGGCCAGGGCCTTGGCGCCCGACGAGCAGGCCGTGGAGATGACATGGGCCGGACCCGTCACACCCAGTTCGGCCGCGAGGAAATCGGCCAGGTTGCCCAGCTCCTGCTGGGCGTAGCTGAAGTCGGCCGGCCAGCTGCGCTGTTGCTCCCACTGGCGGCGTGCGGCCTCGCCCTCGGGCAGGCCCGAGGTGCTGGTGCCGACCACGATGGCGACACGGCCCGGCCCGAAACGGGCGATGGCCTGGTCCACCGCGGGCCGCATCTGCGCCAGGGCCGACGCGGCCAGGGCGTTGTTGCGCACGCGCAGATGCGGGGCGGCATGCGCCAGCGATGGCAGTTCGGCATGGACCATGCCCAGGTGCAGCGGGCGGCCCGGCGAGTACGCATCAGTGATGGTCAGGCCCGCTGGCGCATCACCGAACAGCGCACGGCGCACCTCGGCCTCGCCGGTGCCCAGGGAACAGACCAGGCCCATGGCCTGCAGGTGGATGGCGCTCATGGCTTGGCAGGGTCGGGGTCGGGTTGCGCCGGCGCGGCTTCCTGGCTGGTCACCAGCACGGTGTAGCCCTGTTGATGCTGCGTGAGTTCGACGCGCGAAGGGTCTAGCCGCCGCACGGTGGTCACGGTGCGTTCGCCATCGCGCAACACGCGGCCATCGGGTGTCTCCTGCAATGTCCAACCTGCGGGCAAGGCAGCGCGCACGGCATGAGCCGGCCACCAGACCAACTGCAGATCGCTCAGCACGCGTTCGGCGCTGACCTGGCGCGGCCAGCCGGGCACGGTGTTCTGCGTGAGTTCGCGGCCGTCCCAGCTCATGCGGGCCATGACCTGGCCCCATTGCATCACGGCCATGCGCACGGCCTCCGCATCGGCCTCCAGGGCGACATCGAAGGCACGCGCGCCCATGGCGGTGCGCACCTCCATGTGCTGGCTCAGCAGGAGTTCGCGTCCCAGCGCGGCGGGCGGCAGGCGCAGCAGGAAGGCCGGGGGTGGCGGCTCGGGCCGCAGCCACGCGCAGGCCGACAGCACGGCGCACAGGCACAGCGACAGCAGCACGGCCACCGCCGCGCGTGTTGTCACCCGGCCCTTGCCTACGCCGGGCGCGAAAGCCACCATCATTGGTCGCACAGTTGCTCCAGCACCTTGAGGCGTCGGGCCGGTTCGGCCACATAGGGGTTGTTCTTGTCCCAGGCATACCCCGCCAGGATCGACGAGATCATGCGGCGGATCTCGGGCGTGGCCTGCTCATGGAAGATGACCTTCTGGAAGCCGCCCGCGTACCAGGACTCGACGAACACGCGGAAGGTGTCCACGCCGGCCTTGAGCGGCTGCGCGTAGTCCTTCTGCCAGTCGACGACCTCGCCATCCCACATGCGGCCCAGGCAGGCGGCGGCCAGCGAAGCCGACTTCACCGCGATGGTGACGCCGCTGGAGAAGATCGGGTCCAGGAACTCGCCGGCATTGCCCAGCAGCGCGAAGCCCGGGCCGGCCAGGGTCTTGACGTTGGCAGCGTAGCCCGTGATGTGGCGCGCGGGCACATGCCATTCGGCATTGGCCAGCAGGCGGGTCAAGGCCGGGTCCTCGGCCAGGATGGCCTTCAGCCGCGTGGTGTCGTCGCCCTTGTACTGATCGAGGAAGTCGGCGCGCGCCACGACACCCTGCGAGCAGGTGCCGTCGGAGAAGGGGATGGTCCAGAACCAGACATCGGTGTGCTTCGGGTGCACGGTGATGCGGATCTTGTGGCGATCGAACTCGCCGCCCGGCGGGATGTTGTCGCGCACATGCGTGAAGATGGCGCCGCGCACCGGGAAGTTCGACGGGAACTCCAGGTCCAGCAGGCGCGGCAGCACACGGCCGAAGCCGCTGGCGTCGAGCACGAACCCGGCCTCGATCTGGTAGACCCGCTGGTCGGGGCCACGCACCGTGAGCACGGGCTTGTCACGCTTCACATCGGCTTCGAGCACCTCGTGGCGGTAACGCAGGTCGGCACCGGCCTTCTCGGCCTGGTCGGCCAGCACCTTGTCGTAGCGGGCGCGCTGCACCTGGTAGGTGGTGCCCCAGCCGGGCGAGAACTTCTCGCGGAAATCGAAATCGGTGTAGCGCTCGCCATGGCCGAAGGCCGCGCCGTTCTTGTACTGGAAGCCCGCCTCGACCACGGCCTGCAGCATGCCGGCCTCTTCGACGAACGCCATGCTCTGCGGCAGCAGGCTTTCGCCAATGGAAAAGCGCGGGAACTGCTCGCGCTCCAGAATCACGACCTTGCGACCCTGCTTGCGCAACAGGCCCGCGGCCACCGCCCCTGCGGGGCCCGCGCCGATGATGACGATGTCGGTGGTTTCGATGCTCACGAGGATCCCTCAGAAGGTGTGGTTTCAAGCCGCAGGCAAGGGGCCAGCAGACAGACGATGGTCAGGCCGATCAGCAGGGTCAGGCCGAAGCTGTGCAAGGCGGGCGTGGTCGACAGGCCCAGCAAGCCGAAAGACAGGGCCGTGCTGCACGCCCCCAGCACCACGGCCAGCCAGGCATGGCCTTGCTCGTCGCCCTGGTGCTCCATCAGGAAGATGCCGTAATCGACGCCCATGCCCAGCAACAGCAGCAGGGCCAGCAGGCTGAACAGCTGGAAGGGCTCGTGCAGCACGCCCAAAGTGGCCACGCACAGCACCGAAGCGATCGCCGTGGGCAGCCAGGCACGCCAGGCATTTTGTCCGAAGCGCACGGCCAGCGCGGCCCAGACCAGCACATGGCCGACCACGAGCAGCCAGCCCATGTTGTGGCGGAAGCGGCCCATCAGCTGCGAGATGGCATCGACCCGATCCACCCAGCTCACGCCGGGCACGGTGCCGGCGAGGCGTTGCAGCTCCGCGAGTTGCTCGGCATGCGCCAGGCCACGGATCAGCACGGCGCTAGCCTTGCCGCCGCCTTCGGGCTGGTCGATCCATTGGCCGCGCGCGCCCATGGAGGCATCGCTGGCCAGCCAGGCTGGCACCGTGAGCGGCTGAGGCGAGAACGCCGGCCGCACCAGAGGCTCGTCAAGCGCGTGTGCCACGCGGGCCAGCACGGCCTGCTCGGCGGTGGCCGTCAAGGCGCGATCAGTGGCCTGACGTGCGGCCGAAGGCACCCAGTCAGACACGGCGGCCAGGCCGACATCCGCACCACCCTTCAGCTGCGAGGCGATCCACGGCGTCAAAGCCTGCTTGAGCGCCTCTTCGCGCTGCAGCACCTCTTCGGCATCTTTTCCCCGCACCAGGAAGAACTGCGCCGGGCTCGGCACCTTGAGCAACTGGCCGACCTGGATCTGGGCCTTCATCAGGGCGGGCGGCGAGGACTGCAACTGCCGCACATCGTCATTGATGGACAGGCGGCTCAGGCCCCAGGCGCACCACAGCACCGCGAGCACGCCCACCGCCCAGGTCCAGCGGACACGCCAGCGTGGCCAGCGCTGGAGGCTGCCGGCGATGCGGTGCTCCAGCCGGCCGCCAGGCAGCTTGCCCGTGTCCAGCCACGCGAACCAGCAGACCACCGTGAGGAAAGCGGCCGTGAGGCCCACGGCCGAGAACACCGCCATCTGCCGCAGGCCCGGAAAAGGCACCACGCCCATCACCAGGTAGCTCAGCACGCTGGTGGCCAGGGCCAGGGCCAGGCCGGGCCACAGGTGGCGCATCAGCGTCCAGCGGGACTGCGTGGGCGCGCCCAGGCGGGACGCGAAGTAGTGGATGCCGAAATCTTCGGCCACGCCGACCAGGCTGGCGCCGAAGACCAGCGTGAGCACGTGCACCTCGCCGAACACCCACACGGTGACCGACAGCCCCGCGGCACACCCGATCAGCAGCGAGCCCGCGATCAGCACCACCGGCCGCAGCGCCTTGAAGGCGCCCCACACCAGCGCGATCACCGCCGCCAGCGAGCCCCAGCCGATGACGTTCATCTCCCAGCTGCCCTGGGCGGCACCGGCCTCCGCGTGCAGCGGGATGCCGGCGCTGATTACCTGCACGTTCTTCAACGGTTGGCCTGCGCGCTCCAGCGCATCGGCCCAACGGCGCTCGCCGTCCATGCGGAAGGCGCTGCCTTCGACCTCGTAGAGCAGCACAGCCCATTCGCGGTCGCCCTTGGGATCAGGCGCCCACAGCAGGCCGTCACGCGGACGGGCCGCCGTGACGCTGGCCCGTTGCGACCACCAACCGGCCCACAGCCCCAAGGGATCGGCCAACCAGGTGGTGGGCTGGCCCGCCGACAGGCCGTGCAGACGCGCCAGGGCCTGGCCTGCCAACGCATCCACATCGGGATGGACCAGAGCACGCCGCTGTGCATCCGTCAGCAAGGCATCACGCCAAGGCTTGTAGAAATCGAGCGCATCACCACCGGCCTCCGCCGTGCGATGCAGGCCGGCATGCTGCGATGTCAATGAAGCATCGAAGCGCTTCGCGGCGGCCTGGGCCGTCTCCCAATCGGCAGCGCCCAGCATCACCACGATGCGGCGTTCGGCCTGGCCGGCCATCTGCGTCATGGCCTGCTGCGCCAAGGGCTGCTGCTGGTCCTGCGGCAGCAGGTCGAACACATCGGTGTTGAGCGCGGGCGCGCGCCAGAACACCCACTGGTGTCCCGCGATGATGGCGACGGCCACCAGCCAGAGCAGCGCGCCCCACAGAGGCCAGCCCCGGCGGGGGCTCGCAGACAAGCCTTGCATTCCTTGACCGATCAATCGAACCAGGCGGATTCGGCCTCGCTCAGCGGTGCCAGGCGGTGGTTGCTGAAGCGGATGCGCGTGTCGTCGCCGGAGGCTTCCGTCCAGTGCACCTGCTTCACGTGCTCGTCGCCCTGAAGCTCGATGCGGGTGACGAAGCGCGCCAGGTTGGCATCGCGCGGCAGCAGCGTCAGGCGCCAGCCGCGCGCCCCTTCCAGCGCCAGATCGGCCTGGAAGCGCGAGGCCAGGGCCTTCACGTCACCGGCCAGCAGGCCGATCAGCAGGTCGTTGACCATGCGCAGGCCCGGCTCCTGGCGCGTTTCCACCGTGTTGCCACCGGTGGCGTCCAGCGTGCGGATGCGGTCGCGGGTGACGACGATGGTCGAGGCGAAGGGCTCACGCGTGGCCCAGTGCACACCACGGCCGCGGGCCATCACGAAGGCGCCGCGCGACACCAGCGGGCGCTTGAAGCCCTTGAGCGTCTTGGTCTGCTCGAAATCGCCGCGCAGCACGGGTGGTGAGGTGAGGCGGCGGCCGAGTTCGGCCAGCGGATCGGCGGCGGCAGTGGTCTGGGCGTGCAGGGGCCAGGCCGCCACGCAGGCAGCTGCAGCAGCCAGCCCGCGCAGCACATGTCGCCGTGTTGTCAGTTGTGGAGCGGTCATGCGCCCTTCCCCGTGCGAGCACGCACGCCCAGCTTGTCCAACAGCACCGGCGGGCACACCCAGCACATCTCGCGCGTGGCGATGTCCACCGCCACCTGGATGGAATGAGCCTTGGTGAGCACCTCGCCACTGTCGGCGCAGCGCACCTGGTAATCGATCTTCAAGCGGTTCTCCCATTCGACGATGCGCGCGCGGATGCGCACCTTCTGGCCGTACACCAGCGAGCGAACGTACTTCAGTCGCATGTCGACGATGGGCCAGGCGTAGCCCGACTCCTTCATCTGCGGATAGTCGTAGTCGAAGCGGGCCATCAGCGCATTGCGCGCGATCTCGAGGTACTTGACGTAGTTGCCATGCCAGACCACGTCCATCGGGTCAAGGTCATGGAAGGCGGGCGAGAGCTCGATCTCGTGCGACAGCTCGGGCAGGCCGACGTGCACGGGATCAGCCACCGTACACCTCCCAGCGGCCGGCGCGCAGGCCGGTCAGCAGGCGTTGCAGGTCGACATCGAGCGCGCGGTCTTCCTCGACCAGCGCGACCTCGTCGGACAGCGCCGCGAGGAAGTCGGCCAGCGCGGGCGGCAGGCGGCCCGCGTCGCTCAGGCGCTGGCGCAGGGCCATGGCCTGACGCGCGGCGATCATCATGCCGGCGAGCACCTGCTCGGTGAGTTCCAGCACACGCAACGCATCGCGCGCGGCGATGGTGCCCATGCTGACCTTGTCCTGGTTGTGGCATTCGGTCGAGCGCGAGAACACCGAGGCGGGCATGGTCTGCTTGAGCGCCTCGGCCGTCCAGGCGGACACGCTGATCTGCAGCGCCTTCAGGCCATGGTTGATCGCGGCACGCGGGCCGGTCGCGCCCGACAGGTTCGACGGCAGGCCGTGGTTGAAGCGGGTGTCGACCAGCAGGGCCAATTGGCGGTCCAGCACATCGGCCACGTTGGCGACGACGTTCTTGAGCGTGTCCATGGCCAGCGCGATGTGGCCGCCGTAGAAGTGGCCGCCGTGCAGCACGCGCTCGCCGTCCGGGTCGATCAGCGGGTTGTCGTTGGCGCTGTTGAGTTCGTTGGCGATCACCTGGCGCAGCCATGTCAAGGCATCCTCCAGCACGCCGATGACGTGCGGGGCGCAGCGCAGGGAGTAGCGGTCCTGCAGGCGCTTCTCGTTGCGCTGGGCCTGGTCGGCCTGCAGATCCTCGCGCAGGCGCGCTGCCACGCGCTGCGGGCCAGGATGCGGCTTGAACGCGAACAGGGTTTCGTCGAAGTGGTGCGCATTGCCGGCACTGGCCCACACGTTGCAGGCCGTCAGGCGCGTGGCCAGATCGGCCACCTGCGCGGCCCGGGTCCAGGCCAGGCAAGCCAGACCGGTCATCACCGAGGTGCCGTTCATCAGCGCCAGCGCTTCCTTCGGGCGCAACTTCAGCGGGGTCAGGCCCAGGCGCGGCAGCACATCAGCAGCGCGCTGGCTGCGGCCTTCGAACCAGACGTCGCGCTCGCCGCACATCACGGCGGCCACGTAGGACAGCGGGGTCAGGTCGCCACTGGCGCCGACCGAGCCTTCGGCCGGGATCAACGGCAACGCGTCGTGCACCAGCAGTTGCTCCAGCTGCACCAGCAGGCCCCAGCTGACACCCGAGGCGCCCTGGCACAGCGAGGACAGGCGCGCGGCCAGCACGGCGCGCGTCTCTTCCGGCGTCAGGAAGCGGCCGGCGCCGATGCCGTGGTAGGTGTAGAGGTGGTGCGGCAGCTCGGCCACCAGGGCCGGCGGCACGCTGACCGTGCACGAATCGCCGTAGCCGGTGGTGACGCCGTAGACCACGCCATCCTCGCTGAGCAGGCGATCGAGGAAGGCCGCGCCACGCTCGATGCGCTCGCGGAACGCCGGCGCCGGATCGAGCCGCGCCAGGCGCTGACGCGTGGACAGCGCGACCACGTCATCGACGCTCAGCGGGCTGCCGTTGAACACCACCGCATGGGCGGACTGGGTGCCTTGTGGAATCGTCATGACTGCTGGGGCGGGGTCGGCGCTTGCTCGCCTTGCCGCCAGAAAGGGAAAAAGTTGAACCAGGCCAGGGGCGAGCGCACCAGCACCGTCTCCAGCCAATGGGCGAAATCCTGGGCGTGCATGGCCATGGCCTCTTCGCGCCGGCCACGCGGCAGCACCACGGACTCGGCCAGGCGCTGCACGCGCAGCACGTAGCCATCGCCCTGCGCCGCATCGTGTTCGCGCACGCAGGCCATGGCGTACAGCGGGCACTTGAGCAGGGCCGCCAGCACATAGGGGCCGACCGGCCAGCGTGCCTGCTCACCCAGGAAGGACGCGGGCACGGTGAGGCCATGCGAGACCGGCACGCGGTCACCCGCGATGGCCACGTACTCGCCCTGCGCCACCTTGTCGGCCAGCATGATGGCCGTGGCCGGGCTGATCTCGGTGACCTGGATCAGGCGCACCGGGCTGTCCGGATGCAGGCGCTGCAGCAGGCGGTTGAAGCGTTCGGCATGCACCGTGTGCACCAGCACGTTCAGGCGCACGCCACGGTGGCGTTCGGCGCTGACGCGGCACAGCTCCATGCAGCCCACGTGGCCAGTGACGATGATGGCGCCGCGTCCGGCGTCCTTCAGCGCCAGCAGGCCTTCCTCGCCGAACGAGCGCAAGGCATCGCCACCGAGCGCGCCGCTCATCGCCAGCAGCTTGTCGAGGATGGTGTCGGCGAAGGCCAGCAGGTGCTGCAGCGTCTGCCAGGCCCCAGGCTCGGTGCCCACCGTCAAACCTTGCTTGCGGCTGTGCGCGTGCAGGCGTTTCAAGTACTCTAGCGAGGATTGGCGCGCCAGCGGCTTGGTGGCCCAGTAGTAGGCAACCACCGGGTACAGGCACAGCCTGAAGGGCGTGCGGCCCAGCACGCGGTAGATCCAGAACAGCAGCCGGATGCCCGCCACGAAGGTGGCTTCGTTCAGGCTGGCCCAATGGGGCGCGGCCGGGGCCTGGGGCGGCACGGCGCTGCTCATCAGGCCACCTTGCGCCACAGCAGCAGCGGCAGGCGGACCAGCATGCCGGCGAACAGGCGCGCGTGCATGCCCGAGATCAGCACGTTGTCCTTGAGCAGCTTGAAGTGCGAAATGCCGTCGAGCGGATACGACACGCGCGTGGGCACGCTCACCAGCGGCACGCGGCGCCAATGCAGCCGCACCAGCAACTCGGGGTCGAAATCCATGCGGCGGCCCAGGCGGACGCCGTCGATCAGATCGACCACGGGCCCCAGCGGGTAGACGCGGAAGCCGCACATCGAATCGCGGATGTCCAGCGACAGCGTGTTGATCCACACCCAGATGTGCGTGGCGTAGCGGCCGTACAGGCGGCCCTTGGGCACGGAGTCGTCGTACACCGGCTGGCCGCAGACCACCGCATCGGGATGCTTGCGCGACAAGGCCAGGAAGGCGGGAATGTCCTTCACGTCGTGCTGGCCGTCGGCATCGATCTGCAGCGCATGGCTGAAGCCCAGCTCGCGGGCCTTGCGCAGGCCGGCCATCATCGCACCGCCCTTGCCCTGGTTCTGCGCCAGGCGCACCAGCGTGAGCGCCGGGCCGTGCGCCACGGCCAGCGCATCGAGCACGGCGGCGCAATCGGCATGGCTGCCATCGTCCACCACGACCACGTCGAGCCCATGAGCACGCACCGCATCCACCATCAGGCCGATGGTGTCGGGGTGGTTGTAGCAGGGGATCACGGCAACGGTGTCAGCCATGGTGGGCGGCATCCTGGGTCGGTTGGGGGCTGAGGGCACGCGACCACAGCACCTTGCCGCTGGCGTGTTCGGTACGGGCGTCGCCCTGCAGCGAGTAGAGCTTGAACGTGAGGCTGGCCAGCGTTGGGTCGGAGGCGACGCCGCCCCAGCGCAGATCGGCCATGAGCGTGGTGCCTGGCTGCACCGGCCGCATGAACTTGAGCACCTCCATGCGCACGAAATGCGTGGGCACGTCGAAGCACTGGCGCGCCAGCGTGATGGCCCAATGCAGCTGGGCCACGCCCGGCAGGATCGGCGCCTCGGGGAAGTGGCCCTTGAACACGTGCAGGCCGGCATGGATGTCCAACTCGGCCAGGGCTTGCGACTCGTCGCGCTGGTGCCACTGCACGGGCGGGAAATCGGCGGCACGTGTATCGGCCGACGCCTCGGTGGCGTCATCGGCCGTGTCTTGCGCATTGAACAGCGCCAGCAACAGCGGCTGGGTCACCTTGCCCTGGGCATTGAGCGGCAGCGCCTCGACGAAACGCCAGCGACGCGGCAGCCCCACGGGCTCGATGCGATCGACCAGGGCCTGTCGCAGCCGGTCGCCCAGCACGCGCTTGCCCTGCCCTGCCTCGTGCCAGCCAGCGGACGTGGGCACGGCGACCACGCCGATGCGGGGGCCGATGGGCGTGTCGACCACCAGCGCGCGCGCCTCGGCCACCCACGGGGTGCCGACCAGCGCCTGCTCGATGGCGGCCAGAGAGATGCGCTTTTCCTCGATCTTGGCGATGCGGTCGCCACGGCCGAGCAGTCGGAAGCCCCCCCCGGGCAAGGCTTCGACGCGGTCGCCCGTGGCCCACCAGGCATCGCCCGCCACACGCGTGGCGCGGATGCACAGCGTGCCATCGGCATCGGCGCGCCAATCGACGTCGGCCAGCGGGGTCCAGGGCACGTCGGCATGCACGGCGCGGCGCCAGGCCATGCCGCCGGTTTCCGAGCTGCCCAGCACTTCCACCGGGGTGTGGCCCAGCAGGCCCGCCGTGTCACGCGACACCTCGAAGGGCAAGGGGCCGCCGGATGAGAACACCGCGCGCAAGGCCGCGCGCGCACCAGACCAGTCCAGGTGCGACGACAGGCGCTTGAGGTGCGCCGGCGTGGTCACCAGCCAGGCCGGGCCATGGCGGCCCACGTGCTGGGCGATGTCCTCCGGATACAGCAGGCGCCGCCTGGCCAGGGACCGGCCCGCCCGCAAGGGCCACAGCACCAGGAACAGCAGGCCATAGATGTGCTGGTGCGAGACCGTGGCCCACACGGTGGCGCCATCGTCATCGTTGGAGGCGAAAGTGGCCTGCAGCACATCCAGCTCCAGCGAGAGTTGCAGCAGCGTCTTGTCGATGGCCACGGGCTGGCCTTGTGAGCCCGAGGTGAACACCTGCAGCCGGGCCTGAGCCAGGTCCAGCGGACCGGCGGCCACCAGCGCATCAGCAGTCACGTGGCCCGCAACGGCCTGCAGCCCACCAGGCAACGCACCCGCGAAAGCACAGCCGCGTTCGCGCAACAGATCCAGCGTGGCCGGCAGGTCGTCACCCGGCAGCACCACGGTCTTGCCGGCATGCCAGGCGCCCATCAACGCGGCGGAGAACACCAGCGGATCGTCTTGGTACAGCGCCCAGCAGGGATCGGCCTTGGCTGCGAAGGCCGCATGCCAGGCCGC
>DXIO01000141.1 GCA_019112875.1 Candidatus Aquabacterium excrementipullorum | reverse complement strand
AACATGCTCGCCATCCCCTGGCCACAGGCCAGGGGCAACCTGCCCCGCCCTGCGCGCCTCCGACGCCAACAAGGCGCCCGCCCGCCACCCCCTCAACCCTTTTTGCCCCGCTCGTGGCCTGCCACCTCACGTTCCTAGCATGCGCACGCCAGGCGCATGCGGATGCTGCGTGCAGCCAGCAACGCGCTTGCGCGAGCACCCGTCGCAGTACGCCAAGCGGGGCACCCAAGGGCTGGGCCGGTGGGCGGTCGGGCGCCTTGTTGGCGCCGAGCAGCGCAGCGGCGAGGTGGGCATGTGCGCAGCACATGCTTCGTCAACTGACTCGCTGCCCTTGTTTGAACGGAGCGCCTGAAGGGCGCGCAGTGAGTTGGGCAGCGCCACCTCGCCGCGAGCAGCGCAGGGCAGTCACGCCGAAGGCGTGACCGACAACAAAGAAGCCCGGCCGCCCACTGGCCCAGCCCGCCGCCCCGCGCTGCCCCGAAAAGCGCCCGGACCTCTGCATGCTCAGAAAGCGCAGACGATCAAACCACCCCATGAACAGGTGATCAGCCCCACCCAAATCTGTCCAAAGCGACGATGGCCCCCACCACCACCGCTTCCTAGCATCCAGTACACACATCCCGCCCAGAGACCCAGAAAGCCAAGAACCATGCAGATCCGCGCCGCCGTCACCCGCCAAGCCGGCCAGTTCAGCATCGAGCCCGTCGATCTCGACGAACCCCAGGCCGACGAAGTGCTCGTGCGCCTCGTCGCCACCGGCATGTGCCACACCGACCTCGTCGCGCTCGACCAGCACCTGCCCTACCCCCTGCCCGCCATCCTGGGCCACGAAGGCGTGGGCATCGTCGAACGCACCGGCCCCCAGGCCAGCGTGCTGCGCCCGGGCGACCACGTCGTGCTCAGCTTCGCGGCCTGCGGCCATTGCGGCCCTTGCCAATCCGGCCGCCCGGCCTACTGCCAGACCGCGCGTCAGCTCAACCTGGCCGTGCGCCGCCCCGATGGCCGTTGCGCGCACCACGCCGCCGGTCAACCCGTGTCCGCGGGCTTCTTCGGGCAGTCATCCTTTGCATCACACGCGCTGGTGCGTGAACGCGATGCCGTGCGCGTGCGCAAGGACGTGCCGCTCGCAGCCCTCGCGCCACTCGGCTGCAGCGTGCAGACCGGTGCGGGCGGCGTGCTCAACGTGCTCAAGCCGGCGGCCGGCAGCAGCATCGCCATCTTCGGTCTGGGCGCCGTGGGCCTGTCGGCGCTGATGGCCGCGCGCCTGGCCGGATGCGCCCGCATCATCGCCATCGACCTGCACGCCTCGCGCCTGGACATGGCCACCGAGTTCGGTGCCACCGACCTGCTCAAGGTGGACGACACCTCCAGCGCCGCGCGCGTGCAGACACTGATCCCCGGCGGGGTGGACTTCGCCGTCGAGGCCACCGGCATCCCCGCCGTGATGGCCGAGGCCGTGGCGGCCACGCACCGCACCGGCATCAGCCTGATGCTGGGCCTGCCGCCTCCCACCGCCAAGATCCCGCTGGACGCGGGCTTGCTGCTGGGCGGGCGCACCATCCGCGCCAGCATCGAAGGCGACAGCGTGCCCGCGCTGTTCATTCCGCAGCTGGTGGATCTGCAGCGCACCGGCCAGCTGCCTTTCGACCGCATGTGCCGCACCTACCCGCTCGACGCCATCAACGAGGCGGTGCGTGACTGCCGGGAAGGCGGCACCGTCAAGCCCATCATCACCATGGACCCGGCATGAGCAGTGGCCACACCGGCAACGCGGCCCTGAACGCGCAGGAGGCCGATCGCCTGCAGGCCTGGCTCGCGCGCCGCGTGCCCGGCTGCGATGGCCCCATGCGCCTTCAGCGCATCCACGGCGGCCAGTCCAACCCGACCTTCTTCGTGCACATGGGCGACCAGGCCCTGGTGCTGCGCAAGCAGCCGCCGGGCGAACTGCTGCCCTCCGCGCACGCCGTTGACCGCGAGTTCCGCATCCAGCAGGCCCTGGCCGACACCGACGTGCCGGTGCCGCGCATGCGAGCCTTCTGCGATGACCGCACCGTGATCGGCACACCCTTCTACGTGATGGACAAGCTGGAAGGCCGCGTGCTGTCCAGCCAGTCCATCCCCGAGCTGCCGCCGGCCCAACGCCGCGCCTGCTGGATGGCCATGGCCGAAACCCTGGCCCGCCTGCACGCGGTCGACTGGGCCGCCCTGGGACTGGCCGACTACGGCAAGCCCGGTAACTTCTTCGCGCGGCAGATCAACCGCTGGACCCGGCAGTGGCAGGCCAGCCGCACGCGCGAGGACGCGAACATCGAGCGCCTGATCACCTGGCTGCCCGCCCACATCCCGCCCGGCGACGAGACGACCATCGCGCATGGCGACTTCCGCCTGGGCAACCTGATGTTTCACCCGACCGAGCCGCGCGTGATCGCCGTGCTGGACTGGGAGCTCTCCACCCTGGGCCACCCGCTGGCCGATGCGGCCTACAGCGCCATGGGCTTTCACACCGCGCCCAGCGCCTTCGACGGCCTCCAGGGCCTGGACCTGGCCGCACTGGGCCTGCCCACCCAGGCCGAGTACCTGGCCCACTACCAGGCCTGCAGCGGCCGCGCGGAGCCCGTCACGCCCTTCCACCTGGCCTTCTCCCTGTTCCGTTTCGCGGTGATCCTCGAAGGCATCAGCGCCCGCGCCCGCAGCGGCAACGCCGCCGCCGAAGACGCCATCGCGGTCGGCCAGCAATCCGCCGCCTTCGCCCGGGCCGCGGCCGATCTGATCTGAGCCGCCAGGCCGCGCCGCCCAATCGCCCATGAAAAAGCCGCTCCGAAGAGCGGCTTTCTCAATCGAGGCATCAACCCGCGATCAATCGTCCAACAGCGTCAGATCTCGCACCGCGCCCGTGTCCGCCGACGTGACCAGCTTCGCATAAGCCTTCAGCGCGGCCGACACCTTGCGCGGCCGCACCTTCGCGGGCTTCCAGCCCTTGGCATCCTGCTCGGCGCGGCGCTGGGCCAGCTCTTCATCCGACAGCAGCACGTCGATCGAGCGCTTCGGGATGTCGATGCGGATCTTGTCGCCATCGCGCACCAGCCCGATCGCGCCACCCGCAGCCGCTTCCGGCGAGCAGTGGCCGATCGACAGGCCGGAGGTGCCGCCCGAGAAGCGACCGTCCGTCAGCAGCGCGCAGGCCTTGCCCAGGCCCTGCGACTTGATGTAGCTGGTGGGATAGAGCATCTCCTGCATGCCGGGGCCGCCCTTCGGGCCTTCGTAGCGCACGATCACCACGTCGCCGGCCTTGACCTTGCCGGCCAGGATGTTCTCGACCGCTTCGTCCTGCGACTCGGTCACGTGGGCCGTGCCTTCGAACACCAGGATGCTTTCATCGACGCCGGCCGTCTTGACCACGCAGCCGTCGAGCGCGATGTTGCCCTTGAGCACCGCCAGGCCGCCTTCCTTCGAGAAGGCGTGCTCGTACGAGCGGATGCAGCCCTCGGCACGGTCCAGGTCCAGGCTGGGCCAGCGCGTGTTCTGGCTGAAGGCCACCTGCGTGGGGATGCCGGCAGGGCCCGCCATGTAGAAGGTGCGCACGGCCTCGTCCTGCGTCTGGGTGATGTCCCATTGCTGCAGGGCCTCGCCCAGCGTGGGGGCATGCACCGTCGGCGCATCCACGTGCAGCTTGCCGGCGCGGGCCAGCTCGCCCAGGATCGCCATGATGCCGCCGGCGCGGTGCACGTCCTCGATGTGGTACTTGTTGGTGTTGGGCGCGACCTTGCACAGCTGCGGCACGATGCGCGAGAGGCGGTCGATGTCGTCCATCGTGAAGTCGATCTCGGCTTCGCGGGCGATGGCCAGCAGGTGCAGGATGGTGTTGGTCGAGCCGCCCATCGCGATGTCCAGCGTCATCGCGTTCTCGAAGGCCTTGAAGCCCACCGAGCGGGGCAGGATGCGCTCGTTTTCCTTCTCGTAGTATTCGCGGGCCAGTTCGACGATGCGGCGGCCGGCGCGCTTGAACAGCTGCTCGCGGTCGGCGTGAGTGGCCACCACGGTGCCATTGCCGGGCAGCGACAGGCCCAGGGCCTCGGTCAGGCAGTTCATCGAGTTGGCGGTGAACATGCCCGAGCACGAACCGCAGGTCGGGCAGGCGGAGCGCTCCACCTCGGCCACGTCGGCATCGGAGTAGGACTTGTCGGCAGCCATCACCATGGCGTCCACCAGGTCCAGCTTCTTGAACTCCATCACCTTGGTGACGGGATTGGCCAGGCGCGTCTTGCCCGCTTCCATCGGGCCACCCGAGACAAACACCACGGGGATGTTCAGGCGCATCGCGGCCATCAGCATGCCGGGGGTGATCTTGTCGCAGTTGGAGATGCAGACCATGGCGTCGGCGCAGTGCGCGTTGACCATGTACTCCACCGAGTCCGCGATGATGTCGCGGCTGGGCAGCGAGTACAGCATGCCGTCGTGGCCTATGGCGATGCCGTCGTCCACCGCGATGGTGTTGAACTCCTTGGCGACGCCGCCGGCGGCCTCGATCTCACGGGCAACCAGCTGGCCCAGGTCCTTCAGGTGCACGTGGCCGGGCACGAACTGCGTGAAGGAGTTGACCACGGCGATGATGGGCTTGGAGAAGTCTTCATCCTTCATGCCGGTGGCGCGCCACAGGGAGCGGGCACCCGCCATGTTGCGGCCGGCGGTGGAAGTCTTGGAACGGTATGCGGGCATCGTGGGTGCTGCGAAAGAAGTGTCGGGGATGGAAGCGGGGCCACGGACAAGGCCTGAATCCTCGATTATCCCCCACCCCTCGGGGGCGTGCCGCCCGGGGGTTTCGCCCGGGAAATGCCCTTGATTTGCCCACAAATCCCTGGAACTCCTTTTTAAAGAGGGCGGTCCGTGCTCCTCCGGAGCGGGCGCTCAGGCCTTGGCGGCCTTGCTCGGCAGCACCACGCCCAGCTCCCGCGCCAGGGCCTCGCTGTGCTGCCCCACGGCGGCGGCGTGCGGCAGATCCTGCCCCGGCCACGCCGAAAAACGCACCGGCGCCCGCACCTCCAGATAGCCGCCTTCGGTGGGGTGCTCTCGTGGCTGCAGCAGCCCGCTGGCCTTGAGCTGCGGATCTTCCAGCAGGTCCTCGATGTCGTTCACGCGCATGGCCGGCACGTTGATCTTCGCCAGCAGGGCCAGCCACTCGTCGGTGGTGCGGGAGGGCGTGATCTCGTACATCAGCTCGTACATCTGGGCCATGTTCCGGCGGCGGGTGGGGCCGTCGATGAAGCGCGCCTCCTTGAGCACATCGGCGCGGCCCACGGCCTCGAAGAAGCGCACCCAGCGGTCGTCCAGGTAGGGCGCGATGGCGATCCAGCCGTCCTTGGTGGGCATGGGCTGGCGCGTCGGGTCCACCTGGCGGGCGTAGCGCGCGGGGCCGGTGGGCGGCACGAAGGTGCGGTCGAACAGGTGCTCCAGCAGGTTGAAGCTGGCCACGGCCTCGAACATCGGCACCTCGACGAACTGGCCCTGGCCCGTGCGCAGCCGGTGCACCAGCGCGGCGGCCACCGCGTAGGCCGCGTGCAGGCCCGAGACCTTGTCGGCCAGGGTCATCGGCAGGTAGCGCGGTCGCGGGTTGCCGTCGACATGCGGCAGCAACGTGGCCACGCCGGCGGCGGCCTGGATGATGTCGTCGTAGGCCTGCAGGCCGGCGTAGGGGCCACGTTGGTCGAAGCCCGTGCAGTGCACGTAGATGATGTCCGGCTTGAGGGCGCGCACCGCGTCGTAGTCGAAGCCCAGGCGCTCCATCGCGTCGGCACGCACGTTGTGGATGAACACGTCGCTCGATTCGATCAGGCGGTGCAGCGCGGCACGGCCTTCTTCGGTGCGCAGGTCCCAGTCCACCGAGCGCTTGCCGCGGTTCAGGCGCAGGTGGAGGGGGCTCATGCCGGGCGTCTTCGGTGGCGTGCCGACGATACGGATCGCATCGCCCATGCCGGTGGGCTCCACCTTGATGACGTCGGCGCCCAGGTCGGCCAGCACTTGCGTGGCGTAGGGCCCGAAGATCACGGTGCTCATGTCGGCCACGCGGATGCCTTGCAGCATGGAAGGAGAAGAGGTCATGGCGGATGCTTCGTCGAAGAAGAATTGACGGCGCGAGCGGTTTGGCGGCACGCTGGAATGTGACGCGGATCATCCGGCGCGAGGCCGCGCACATCAATCGTCAGAACAGACGACAGCCATCGGCCATGCGGGATGTCCCAAGCCTCCGACACCTGATTCGTCGCTTAAGACGATCACGCCGCGCGCCGGTTCTCGACACACTGCCGGATCCCTTTCACTGAAGACCGTCGAGACCACCGCATGGCGCACCGCACACGCACCACCACCGACCCGGCCCGCACGCCGGTGATCGTCGGTGTGGGAGAAATCACCTGGCGCGACAAGGACCCGGCCCAGGGCCTGGAGCCGATCGCGCTGATGGAGGCGGCCCTGCGCGCCGCGCAGGAAGACGCCCTGGCCGGCGCCCGGCCGCACGCGGGCACCGCGCTGCTGCAGGGCATCGACGCGCTGGACGTGGTGTGCGAGCACTCCTGGCCCTATGCGGATGCGCCTGCCCTGCTGTGCGAGCGCCTGCACATCCGCCCCGCGCACCGCGCCTACGCGGTGGCCGGCGGCGAATCCCCCGTGCGCCTGCTGCACGAGGCCGCGCTGCGCATCGCCTCGGGCGACAGCGCCGTGGCCGCCGTGGTCGGCGCCGAGGCCAGCCACACGGTGGCCGCCGCCGCGAAGGCAGGCCTCGTTCTGCCCTGGGCACCGAAGGACGGCAACGCCCGCCTGCTGCGCGGCGCCGACATCTGCCACCCCGAGGCCGTGCGCCACGGCGTGGTGGCGCCGCTGAACGTCTACCCGCTGTACGAGAACGCGCTGTCGCACGCCTGGGACCAGAGCCCGGCGCAGGCGCTGCTGGAATCGGCCCGCCTGTGGTCCGGCATGAGCGAGGCCGCCGCACGCAACCCACATGCCTGGCAACGCGAAGTCCTGAACGCCGACGACATCGCCACACCCACCGCACGCAACCGCCTGATCGCCTGGCCCTACACCCTTCGCATGGTGGCCAACCCGCTGGTCAACATGGGCGCCGCCGTGCTGTTGACCAGCCTGGAGATGGCACAGGAGCTGGGCATCCCGCCAGCGCGCCTGGTGCACGTGTGGGGCGGAGCCTCGGCGCAGGAGCCTCGCGACTACCTGGCGCGAGATCACTATCGCCACGCACCGGCACAGGAAGCCGTGCTGGAGGCCGCGCAAGGCCTGGTCGATGGCCGCCCCTTCGACCTGCTGGAGCTGTACAGCTGCTTCCCCGTGGTGCCCAAGATGGCCCGCCGCACGCTGGGCCTGCCGGCCGATGCCGCCGTGAGCACCGCCGGCGGGCTGAGCTTCTTCGGCGCACCGCTGAACAACTACATGACGCATGCGACCGCAGCGCTGGTGCGTGCACTGCGGCAGAGCACCGGTGACACGACACGACATGCCCTGCTGTACGGCCAGGGCGAGTTCGTCACCAAGCACCATGCATTGGTGTTGTCCAGCGACGCATCGCCACCGGGTGTGCTGCGTGCCGACCACAGCGTGCAGACCCAGGCCGACCAGCGCCGCGGCCCCGTGCCCGCGGTGACCACGGACCACGAAGGCCCGGCCACCGTCGAGACCCACACCGTGGTCTACGGCCGCGAAGGCGATCCCGACTTCGGCCTGGTCATCGCCAGCACGCCTGGCGGCCAGCGCCTGATGGCCCGCGTGCCCGCCTCGGACACCGCCACGCTGGCACGCCTGACCGCCCTGGACCGCAGCCCGGTCGGCCAGGCTGGCACCACAGCCCGCGCCGACGACGGCCGCCTGCACTGGAGATTCGCCGCATGAACGCCCCGTTTCAGCCCCCGACCGCGCCGGTGCTGCTGATCGAGCACCTGCCCGGCCACGTCGCCCGCATCACGCTGAACCGCCCGCAGGCCCGCAACGCCATCAACGGCGAGATCGCCAACGCGCTGGAAGCCGCCCTGCAGGCCACCGAGTCCGACGACGACGTCCGCGCCGTGGTGCTGACCGGCAGCGGCCAGGAAGCCTTCTGCTCAGGCGCCGACCTGAAGGAAGTGGCTGCCGGCCGTGGCAAGCAGCTGCGCACCGAACGTGGCGGCTTCGCCGGCTTCGTCTACGCGCCGCGCACCAAGCCCTGGATCGCCGCCGTCAACGGCCCGGCGCTCGCGGGAGGCACCGAGATCGCCCTGGCCTGCGACGTGGTCGTCGCGGCGCAGCACGCCACCTTCGGCCTGCCCGAGGTACAGCGCGGCCTGATCGCCGGCGCCGGCGGCCTGTACCGGCTGCCGCGCGCCCTGCCCCGCTACATCGCACTGGAGCTGGTGGCCACGGGCGATCCGCTCCAGGCCGCGCGCGCCCACCAGTTCGGCCTGGTCAATCACCTGGTGCCCGCGGGCGAGGTGCAGGACACGGCCCTGGCGCTGGCCCAGCGCATCGCGCGCAACGCGCCGCTGGCCGTGCGCGAGAGCCTGGTCGTCGCGCGCCTGGCCCACGACCTGGACGAGGCCCCGCTGCGCCAGCTCAGCGCCGAGGGCCTGGCCCGCGTGGCCGCCAGCGAGGACCTGCGCGAAGGCCTGCAGGCGTTCATCGAGAAACGCGCCCCGCAATGGCGGGGCCGCTGAGGCACCATGGACTTTCAACTCACGCCCGAACAAGAAGACCTGAAGCAGCGCACGCGCCGCTTCATCGCCGACGAGGTGATCCCCTGCGAGGCCGATCCGCGCTGCACACCGCACGGCCCCACCGAGGATCTGCGCCAGGAACTGATGGCCCGCGCCCGCACCGCCGGGTTGCTCACACCGCATGCCTCGCGCGAGCTGGGCGGCCTGGGCCTGTCGCACGTCGACAAGGCCATCGTGTTCGAAGAGGCCGGCTACTCGCCGCTGGGCCCGATCGCGCTCAACATCCACGCGCCCGACGAAGGCAACATCCACCTGATGGAGCTGGTGGCCACGCCCGCGCAGAAGGCGCGCTGGCTCAAGCCCCTGGTGGAGGGCAGGACCCGCTCGTGCTTCTGCATGACCGAGCCGGCGCCGGGGGCAGGCTCCGACCCGTCGATGCTGCAGACCACGGCGCGCCGCGATGGCAGCGACTATGTGATCGACGGCAGCAAGATCCACATCACCGGTGCCGTGGGCGCGGCCTTCGCCATCGTGATGGCGCGCATGGAGGACGGCAGCGCGACCATGTTCCTGACCGACATGGAACGCCCCGGCATCACCATCGAGCGGCAACTCGATGCGCTGGATTCGTGCTTCACCGGCGGCCACGCCATCGTGCGTTTTGACGGCGTGCGCATCCCCGAGGGCGACCGCCTGGGCGAGGTCGGGCTGGGCCTGCGGCACGCGCAACTGCGGCTGGCCCCCGCGCGCCTGACGCACTGCATGCGCTGGCTGGGCGCCGCAGGCCGCGCGCACGACACCGCCGTGGCCTATGCGCGCGAGCGCGAGGCCTTCGGCCACAAGCTGGCCGCGCACGAAGGCGTGAGCTTCATGCTGGCCGACAACGAGCTGGATCTGCACACCGCGCGCCTGACGATCTGGCACTGCGCCTGGCTGCTGGACCAGGGCAATGCCGCGGGCCACGAATCGAGCATGGCCAAGGTGCTGTGCTCCGAGGCCGAATGGCGCGTGGTGGACCGCAGCGTGCAGATCCTGGGCGGGCGCGGCGTGACGGACCTGAGCATCGTCTCGCGCATCTTCAGCGACATGCGCGCCTTCCGCATCTACGACGGCCCGAGCGAGGTGCACCGCTGGCGCATCGGCCGACAGATCGCGCGCGGGCCGCGCGGCACCGAGGTGACGCGATGACCACGCTGGCCGACCGTTTCTCGCTGAAGGGGCAGACGGCGCTCGTGACGGGCGCGTCCAGCGGGCTGGGGCTGCATGCGGCCGGCGTGCTGGCGCAGGCCGGCGCGCGGGTGCTGCTGGCGGCGCGGCGCCTGGATCGTCTGCAGACCGCCGTCGCGGCCTTGAACGCCGAAGGGCTGGAGGCCCATGCGGTGGAGCTGGACGTGAACGACGATGGCTCGGTGGTGCATGCCTTCGCGCGCATCGAGGGTCGCTGGGGGCCGCCGGGCATCGTGCTGAACAACGCGGGCGTGGCGACCTCGGCGCCGGCGCTGGCCCAGACGGAGTCGCAGTGGGACCGGGTAGTGGACACCAACCTGAAGGGAGCCTGGCTGGTGGCGACGGAAGCGGCGCGCAGGCTGCAGGCGGCTGGCAAGCCGGGCTGCATCATCAATGTGGCGTCGATCCTGGGAGAGCGGGTGGGAGGGGCCGTGGCGCCCTACTGCGCGTCGAAGGCGGGGCTGATCCATCTGACGAAGGCCTTGGCCCAGGAATGGGCGCGGCTGGGGATCCGGGTGAATGCCCTGGCGCCGGGCTACATCGCGACGGAGTTGAACCGGGATTTCCTGGCCAGCGAGGCGGGGCAGAGATTGATGTCTCGGATTCCGCAGCGGCGGTTCGGGTCGCCGTCCGATCTGGATGGGGCCTTGCTGTTGCTGGCATCTCAGGCTGGGTCCTACATCACGGGGTCCGTGCTGGCCGTGGATGGCGGGCATCTGGTGTCGCCGCTTTGAGTGTTCTTTGATCTGCTCTCTTGGCGTTCGGCGTGAGGAGCGGTTTTTCGTGGCAACGCGGGGCGGGGTCTGGGGTGGTGTTCGGCCGGGCTTCAATGTTGACGGTCACGCCTTCGG
>DXIO01000012.1 GCA_019112875.1 Candidatus Aquabacterium excrementipullorum | reverse complement strand
CCTGTGGGGGCCAGCGGCGAATGGATGGGCAAGCGCGCCAAAGGCTGCTCGCCCGGCATGCGGGGCTGGTCGGCGCGCGCGGCGATCAGCACGCTGTCCGGCACGGTGGTGGGGGCATCCGGCGCTTGCATGGGCTGCGTGGGGATGTCCGTCGGGCTGAACGGACGCGTGGCCGCGTAGCCGTCCGCCGGCATGGCCCCAGGCTGTGTGGGCGGCGAGGTGTCGCCGTTGTGCAGCGGGCGCCGAGGTTCGCCCGCACCCACCATCTGCTGCTCGATGGCGTCGATCTTGGCCTTGACGGTGACGTCCGACTTGGCGCCGCCGCTGTTGATCTTGGAGGATTCAGAGTCCAGGTTGGACGGGCTGGTCAGGGCCAGCGCGCTGTCATGGCTCAGGCCCTCCCGGCGGATCTTGCGCAGCATGTCGAGCTCGCGCTTGCGCACGAAGTCATTGCGCCGCTTGCGCTCGATCATGGCCTTGATCTCGGCCTTGGCGTACTCGCTCTCGCGGTTGTCGGTGGCGCTGGAATCCAGCTCCGCCCAATCCGTGGCTGGATGGGACACGAACTTGACGACCTTGCGCAGAAAGTTGCTCGTGTCCTTGGTCATGGGTACGGCTGGTTTGACGCCCAAGCAGGCGTCAGTCTCCGAACATCTTCTGCTTGAGTTCGCGGCGCTGCTGTGCCTCGAGGGACAGCGTGGCCGTCGGGCGCGCCAGCAGGCGGCCCAGGCCGATGGGTTCGCCGGTTTCGTCACAGTAGCCGTAGTCGCCGGATTCGAGGCGGGCCAGGGCCTGGGAGATCTTCTTGAGCAGCTTGCGCTCGCGGTCGCGGGTGCGCAGTTCCAGGGCGTGTTCTTCCTCGATGGTGGCGCGGTCGGCCGGATCGGGGACGATGGAGGTGTCTTCGCGCAGGTGTTCGGTGGTCTCACCGGCGTTGGACAGCAGGTCGTCCTTCAGGGCTTCCAGACGCGTGCGGAAGGCTTCCTGCTGCTTGTCGCTCATGTACTCGCTGTCCGGCATGGCCAGCAGTTCGGCGTCGGTCAGTTCGCGGCCTGTCTTGGTTTTCCAGGCGTTGGCGAGTTTGGAGTCGACCTTGGTCGCTGTAGTGGGCATGTTGTGGGAAACCTTGGAGGCAGATACTGCGGATTCGGCACTTGGGGCCGAAGCTTGAGCCGCCGAGGGGGCCGACCGGCTGGCCGGCTTGCCCGCCTTGGCGACTGGGGGTTCGGAGGATGGAGCGGTTTTAGGGGCAGCCTTGGCCGTCACCGGCGTCTTGGCCGAGGTTTTTGCGGCGGTCTTGGCCGGCGCTTTGGGCGCAGCGGCCTTGTCGGCCGCCTTGGCTGTGGTCTTGGTCACAGGATCCTCCTTCCCGAAAAACACGTTCCATCAGCTGGATGACGGGGTCAGTGGCACAAGGCCCCGACCGCTCGATTGTCGCGCCCCGGCAAGGCCGGAGCGCGCGGCATTGTAGCCACGTTCAGACCAGGCAGCCCTCCAGACCTGCCCTGAGCAGGTCCTGGGGCAGGTCCAGGCCAATGAACACCATCTTGCTGATCTTGGTTTCGCCCGGCGCCCACTTGGGGCCCAGGTCGCTGCCCATCATCTGGTGAACGCCCTGGAATATGACCTTGCGGTCCATGCCCATCACGTTCAGCACGCCCTTGTAGCGCAGCATGCGCGGGCCGTAGATCTGCACCACCGAGCCCAGGAAATCCTCCAGCTTGGTGGGGTTGAAGGGGCGGTTGGACTTGAACACGAAGGACTTGACGTCGTCGTCGTGGCGGTGGTGGTGAGGATGGTCGCAGTGCTCGCCATGGTCGTGGTCACCGTGGTCATGGCCGCAATCGGGGCCGTGCTCATGGTGGTGCCCATGGTCGTGGCCATCGTCCTTCAGGAAATCGGGGTCGATCTCCAGCTTGGCGTTCAGGTTGAAGCCGCGCAGGTCGAATACTTCGCCGATCGAGACCTCACCGAAGTGCACGCGCTTTTGCGGCGCGCGCGGGTTCATGTGCTTGATACGGTGCGACAGGGCATCGACATCGGCCACCGGCACCAGGTCGGTCTTGCTGATGAAGATCTGGTCGGCGAAACCGATCTGGCGGCGCACTTCCTGGCGGGTGTCCAGTTGCGACTCGGCATGCTTGGCATCCACCAGCGTGACGATGGCGTCCAGCAGGTATTGGTCGGCGATGTCGTCGTCCATGAAGAAGGTCTGCGCCACGGGGCCGGGATCGGCCAGGCCGGTGGTTTCGATCACGACGCGCTCAAACGACAGCTCGCCGGCGCGCTTCTTGGCGGCCAGGTCGGTCAGCGTGGTGCGCAGATCCTCGCGGATCGTGCAACACACGCAGCCGTTGCTCATCTGGATGATTTGCTCCTCCGTGTCGGACACGAGGATGTCGGTGTCGATGTTTTCTTCGCCGAACTCGTTTTCGATGACGGCGATTTTCTGGCCATGCGCTTCGGTGAGGATGCGCTTGAGCAGGGTGGTCTTGCCACTGCCCAGGAAGCCGGTAAGGATGGTGACGGGAATCAGGCTCATAACACAAGTGTAGCCCCGCTGGCGAGACCGTGTGGCCACAGGGTTGCGCTATTCTTGGTGTGTCTCAACCACGACACCGTTCCCCGTGTCCGAACCTTCCCAGAGTCGACCGCCCCGCGCGGACAAAACCAGCCGCCCCGGCGCCCACAAGGACCGCCGGACGCTTTTCGAGCGCGTGGTCGAGTTCATCTCGCCCGGCCCGGATTCCACGGACGAGCTGATCGAGGCCCTGGCCGAAGCCGAACAGCGCGAGCTGATCGAGCCGCAATCCCGGGTGATGCTGGAGGGTGTGATCCGCATGGCGGACATGACGGCGGGCGACGTGATGGTGGCCGTGCGCCGCATGGACATGCTGGACATCCAGGCGCCCTACGAAGAACTGCTTCACTTCATCATCGACACGGCGCACTCGCGGTTCCCGGTGTATGAGGGCAGTCGAGACAACATCATCGGCGTGCTGCTGGCCAAGGATCTTCTCAAGCTGCAGCGGGCGCCCGAATTGAACCTCCGCACCTTGCTGCGGTCCCCCATGTTCGTGCCCGAATCCAAGGGCTTGAACGAGCTGCTGCGCGATTTCCGCAGCAACCGCAGCCACCTGGCCATCGTGATCGACGAGTTCGGTCGCACGGCGGGCCTGATCACCATCGAGGACGTGCTGGAGGAGATCGTCGGCGAAATCGAGGACGAGTTCGACGAGGAAAGCAGCGACACCAGCATCTTCACCCTGGCCGATGGCAGCCAGCGCGTGGCGGGCGACACCCTCATCTCTTCGGTGAACGAGGTGTTCGAGACCCAGCTGGACGAAGGGGAATTCGACACCATCGGCGGCCTGGTGGCGCATGAACTGGGACACGTGCCCCGTCGGGGTGAAATCGTGAAGGTCGGCGGGCTCAAGCTCACGGTGATGCTGGCACGCGGCGGGGCCGTGCGCTGGTTCAAGGTGACCCGGCTGCGGCCGGACGACGACGCGGTGGACGAAGCGTGAGGCGCGCCGTGACGACCCGGCGCGGCGTGAACGGGCTGCGCTGGCTGCTGGCTGGTGCCGCTGCGGGCGTGCTGCAAGCCCTGGCTTTTTCGCCGTCGGTGGCCCGCCTGACGCCTTTGGCCCCTTTCCTGGCCGAACTGGTCGCGCTGGCCGCGCTGGTGGTGCTGCTGCACCGGGCGGGGCGTGCGTCCGAAGGTGCGTGGGCCGGCTGGGGCTTTGGCACCGTGTGGCTGGTGGGGGGCACGGGATGGATGTACGTGAGCCTGCACCGCTTTGGCGGTCTGCCCTCGTGGCTGGCCGGTGGTGCGGTGCTGCTGCTGTGCGCGGCCCTGTCCTTGTACCTGGCACTGGCCTGTGCCGCCTGGGTGCGCTGGCGACGGCGCCGCTGGCTACCCGATGCGGCCTTGCTGGGGGCGCTGTGGCTGCTGGCGGAAGCCGCGCGGGCCCTGATCTTCACCGGCTTTCCCTGGGCCGCCACTGGGTATGCCCTGGTCGATTCGCCGCTGGTGGCGCTGGCGCCCTGGCTGGGTGTCTACGGCATGGGGCAGGTGCTGGTGAGCCTGACGGCTGCGCTGGTGTTGGCGTTCATCCCGCGGACCAGCCTGCGTGCCCGCGTGGCACTGGTCGGTGTGGCGGCGCTGCTGTGGATTGCCCAGTCCTGGTCGCCGCCAGCGACCTTCGCTCGGGCGCATGGCCGGCCATTGAATGTCACCCTGTTGCAGGGCAATGTGCCGCAAAGTGAAAAATTCGAGCCGCAACACCAGGGTGAGGCGCTGATATGGCATGCGAAGCAGATCGTGGCAGCCAAGGGCGACCTGGTGGTGGCGCCCGAAACGGCCATCCCCCTACTGCCTTCGGACCTGCCCGAAGGGTTCTGGGCAGCCTTGCTCAAGCCTTTCCAGACCGGTGAGCGCGCTGCGCTGATCGGGGTGCCGCTGGGCAGCTTCGAGCACGGGTACACCAACTCGGTGGTGGGCGTGTCCCGGGCCACGCGGGGGCTGCAGGACGGCGGCGTCTACCGCTACAACAAGCACCACCTGGTGCCGTTCGGCGAGTTCATCCCCTGGGGCTTTCGCTGGTTCGTCGACATGATGAACATGCCGCTGGGTGATTTCACCCGTGGGCCGCGCAATGCGCCGTCGTTCGAGGTGGCGGGGCAGTGGGTGGCGCCCAACATCTGCTACGAGGATCTGTTCGGCGAGGAATTGGCTGCGCGCTTCACGGGCGCTCTGACGCCGGCGCCCACCATCCTGGCCAATGTGAGCAACCTGGCCTGGTTCGGTGAAGAGGTGGCCATCCACCAGCACTTGCAGATCGCCCGTCTGCGCTCGCTGGAGTTCCAGCGGCCGACCATCCGATCGACCAACACGGGAGCCACGGTGGTGATCGATCACCACGGCGTGGTCACCGATTTCCTGTCGCCCAACACGCAAGGTGTGCTGCGGGCCCAGGTGCAGGGCACCACGGGTTTGACGCCCTTCGCGCGCTGGGCTGGTCCCTGGGGCCTGTGGCCGCTGATCGGGCTGGCGGTGGTGCTGATCGTGGTCGCCACGCGCCGTCCGGCGTCCTGATCGGCCAGTTGCTCAGGAAAGGCGGCGCCTGAGAGGGCGCCGCGCTTCTGCCAGCCCCTTAAAATGACACGTTCGGCCCGCGGCACCCGCCGCCGGCCCCTTTGACAATTCCAAGGCCATCGACATGCTGAGCTTCCAGCAACTGATCCTGCGTCTGCAAAGCTACTGGGACGCCCAGGGCTGCGCCCTGCTGCAACCCTACGACATGGAGGTGGGTGCGGGCACCAGCCACACGGCCACCTTCCTGCGCGCCCTGGGCCCCGAGCCCTGGAAGGCCGCCTATGTGCAGCCCAGCCGGCGCCCCAAGGATGGCCGCTACGGCGAGAACCCCAACCGACTGCAGCACTACTACCAGTACCAGGTGGTGCTCAAGCCCGCCCCAAGCAACATCCTGGAGCTCTACCTGGGCTCGCTGGAGGCCCTGGGCTTCGATCTGAAGAAGAACGACATCCGTTTCGTCGAGGAGGAC
>DXIO01000140.1 GCA_019112875.1 Candidatus Aquabacterium excrementipullorum | reverse complement strand
TCGACGGCACAGCAGGCCAGACCGAAGGTCATGGGCCACATCGAACCGGTCTTGGACCAGTTGATGAGCGAGTCGGCCGTGGTGGTGATGAAGCCTTCCTTGAAGACGCCTTCGATACCCATGGTGGTGCTACCTTGAATGCTGATGCTCGACGACAACGGTTCCTGAATGGGAGATCACTCCCAGTCCAGGGCGCCCTTCTTCCACTCGTAGGCGAAGCCGACGACCAGGATGCCCAGGAAGAGCATGATGGTCCAGAAGCCCACGGCGCCGATTTCCCGGAGGGCGACGGCCCATGGGAAGAGGAAGGCGATTTCCAGGTCGAACAGGATGAACAGGATGGCGACGAGGTAGTAACGCACGTCGAACTTCATGCGCGCGTCCTCGAAGGCCTCGAAGCCGCACTCGTAGGGAGAGTTCTTGGCCGGATCCGGGCGACGCGGCCCCATCAGGAAGCCGAGCAACTGTGGGGCAACGCCCACACCCACGCCCACGAGGATGAACAGAATGACAGGAAGGTATTGATCAAGGCTAAACATGGATCAGATCCCTTTGCTGCTGGATGGTCATCAAACCGGACAGCGCACAACAAAACAAAAAGCGCGCTGCGAGCCTAGCAACTGAACGTGACCGTTCATGCCAAACCCTCAACGCGCCCGCTTGAGCCTCGCGTACCACCCATCACGACTGCGACAACACCACTGCCAGACCGGAAGCGGACACTTGCCTGCCCCTGATCAACCTGGTTCATGCAAAACGGGCTGATCATGTGTGTGGGGGCACGAAGACTCTGTTGAATTCTCTGGTGCCGACGGCGAGACTCGAACTCGCACAGCTTTCGCCACTACCCCCTCAAGATAGCGTGTCTACCAATTTCACCACGTCGGCAAAACCGGCCCGAAGACCGGTTTCATCAATGCTTCGGATTGCATGAGGGCATCGCTCACCGAAGCCTCTCATTGTAACCCGAATTCACCATTAACCCCAGGGAGAACTGCCTCTTTTGCTCGGGCATTGCCTCCCTGTTCACCATCATTTGGTAGGGATCAGGGCCGCGCCCGATGCTGGGGCGGACGGCACCGATGGCACGACGGCCGCAGCCGAGGCCGAGGAAGCCGGGCTGGCGGCTTGGTCCAGCACACTGCCCTGCTCCACCGCACCACGCTGGCTGCCGAAATAGGCCAGGGCCAGGGTGCTCGCGAAGAACACGGTGGCGGCCGCAGCGGTGGAGCGCGACAGGAAATTGGCGCTGCCGGTGGCGCCGAACAGGCTGCCGGACGAGCCGCTGCCGAACGAGGCGCCCATGTCGGCGCCCTTGCCGTGCTGAACCAGCACCAGGGCGATCATGGCCAGGGCCGCCGCGATCTGCAGCACCAGCACCAGGACAAGTAAACCTTGCATGAAAGAAAACTCCTCAACCTTGGAGATGCGTGGCCGTCAGGCGGCCCGCGCGATGGCGGCGAAATCCGCCGCCTTCAGAGATGCACCACCGATCAGGCCACCATCGATGTCGGCCTGGGCGAACAGCTCGGCGGCATTGTCGGGCTTGACGCTGCCACCGTACAGCAGGGGCACGCGGGCAGCATCGGCCTGGGCCGCCTTCAGGCGCGCACGCAGGAAAGCGTGCACGGCCTGGGCTTGCTCGGGCGACGCGGTCTTGCCGGTGCCGATGGCCCAGACGGGCTCGTAAGCCACCACCACACGCGCCAGGTCGGCACCCAGGGTGTCGATCACGGCCTGAAGCTGGCGCCCCACGACGGCTTCGGTCTGGCCGGCTTCACGCTCGGCCAGCGTTTCGCCGACACAGACGATGGGCACCAGGCCGTGCGACAGGGCCGCCTTGGCCTTGTCCGCCACAAGCTGGTCGCTCTCGCCGTGGTAGCTGCGACGCTCGGAGTGGCCAACGATGGCGTAGCGGGCACCGAGCTCGCGCACCATGGGGCCGGACACCTCGCCTGTGAAAGCGCCCTGCGCCTGCACGGAGAGATCCTGCGAGCCGACCGCGATGGCGCTGCCCTGCAGGGCCGACACCACCTCGGACAGGTACACGAAGGGCGGGCAGACCGCCACATCGGCGCGGGGCGCGGATGTGGCCAGGTCAGCCGCCAGCAGACCTTGCAGCAGTTCGGCGTTCGCCGCGCGGCTACCCTGCAGCTTCCAGTTGCCGACGACCAGCTTCTTCATGGCCGACATCACTGTTGCTGTTGTTGCTGCTGATCGCCAGCGTCGCCACCGTTGTCAGCGGCTTGCTGCTCGGCGCGGGGCGCGCGCTCACGGCGCTCGCCACGGTCACCGCGATCGCCACGATCACCGCGCCCGCCGCGATCACCACGGTCGCCACGCTCAGGGCGGTCGCCGCGCTCGAAGCGCTGCTCGGGCAGGCCTTCGGGGCGCTCGGTCAGTGCCTTCATGGACAGCTTGATGCGGCCCTTCTCGTCGGTCTCGAGCACCTTGACCTTCACGACCTGGCCTTCTTGCAGGTAGTCGGAGACCTTCTCGACGCGCTCGTGGGCGATCTGGCTGATGTGCAGCAGACCGTCCTTGCCCGGCAGCAGGTTCACCAGGGCACCGAAGTCGAACAGCTTGGTGACGGCGCCTTCGTAGACGGCACCGATCTCGACCTCGGCCGTGATCTCGTTGATGCGCTTGATGGCGATGTCGGCCTTGGCGGCGTCGGTCGAGGCGATGGTGACGGTGCCGTCTTCGCCGATGTTGATCTGGCAACCGGTCTCTTCGGTCAGGCCACGGATGGTGGCGCCGCCCTTGCCGATCACGTCGCGGATCTTCTCCGGGTTGATCTTCAGGGTGTACAGGCGGGGCGCGAATTCCGACACTTCGGTGTTGGCCGTGCCCATGGCTTCGACCATCTTGCCCAGGATGTGCAGACGGGCTTCCTTGGCTTGCGCCAGTGCCACCTGCATGATTTCCTTGGTAATGCCCTGGATCTTGATGTCCATCTGCAGGGCGGTGATGCCGCCCGTGGTGCCGGCCACCTTGAAGTCCATGTCGCCCAGGTGATCTTCATCGCCCAGGATGTCGGTCAGCACGGCGAACTTGTTGCCATCCTTGATCAGGCCCATGGCGATGCCGGCCACGTGCGCCTTCATGGGCACGCCGGCGTCCATCAGCGCCAGGCAGCCGCCGCAGACGGAAGCCATCGACGACGAACCGTTGGATTCGGTGATCTCGGAGACCACGCGCACGGTGTAGGCGAACTCGTCCTTCGGGGGCAGCAGGGGCACCAGCGAACGCTTGGCCAGACGGCCGTGGCCGATTTCGCGGCGCTTGGGCGAACCCACGCGGCCCGTTTCGCCGGTGGCGAACGGAGGCATGTTGTAGTGGAACAGGAAGGTGTCGCGGTAGTCGCCGGTCAGGGCGTCGATGCGCTGCGAATCCTGCTCGGTGCCCAGCGTTGCGACGACCAGGGCCTGGGTTTCACCACGGGTGAACAGGGCCGAGCCGTGCACGCGCGGCAGCACGCCGGTGCGGATCTCGATGGGGCGCACGGTGCGGGTGTCGCGGCCGTCGATGCGGGGCTCACCGGCCAGGATCTGGCTGCGCACGATCTTGGCTTCGATGTCGAACAGCAGGCCTTCGACCTTGACGGCGTCGAACGCGATGCCATCGGCCGTCAGGGCGGCCTTGACTTCGGCGTAGGCGGCGCGGGTGGCTTGCGTGCGGGCCTGCTTGGAGCGGATCTGGTAGGCGGCGCGCAGCTTTTCTTCGGCCAGGCCGTTGACGCGGCCGATGAACTCGTCGTCCTTGGCGGGGGCTTCCCACTGCCATTCGGGCTTGCCGGCATCGCGCACCAGCTCATGGATGGCGTTGATGGCGATCTTGCCTTGCTCATGGCCGTAGACCACGCCACCCAGCATCACGTCTTCCGACAGCTGGTCGGCTTCGGATTCGACCATCAGCACGGCGGATTCGGTGCCGGCGACGATCAGGTCCATCTTGGACTCGGCGATCTGGGCGGGGCCCGGGTTCAGCACGTACTCGCCATTGATGTAGCCCACGCGGGCGGCACCGATGGGGCCGTTGAAGGGGATGCCGGAGATCGACAGCGCGGCGCTGGAGGCGATCATGGCGGCGATGTCGGACGACACCTCGGGGTTCAGCGACACCACATGGATGACCAGCTGCACTTCGTTGAAGAAGCCTTCGGGGAACAGCGGGCGGATGGGGCGGTCGATCAGGCGCGAGGTGAGCGTTTCGTGCTCGCTGGGCTTGGCTTCGCGCTTGAAGAAGCTGCCGGGAATCTTGCCGGCGGCGTAGGTCTTCTCGATGTAATCGACGGTCAGGGGGAAGAAATCCTGGCCGGGCTTGGCGTTCTTGGCACACACCACGGTGGCCAGCACGACGGTGCCTTCGATGTCAACGACGACGGCGCCGGTGGACTGGCGGGCGATTTCGCCCGTTTCCATCACGACCGTGCGGTCGCCCCATTGGAAGGACTTGGTGACTTTGTTGAACAAGCTCATGGAAGTGTTCTCCGTTTTATGAGATGCCGTTCACTCTGTCGCGATGCCATTCCAGCAGGGCCTTGGGTGGCCATCAGGCGCGGGAGCCTGCTGGAATGACACAGCGGTCGCTCGATCGAGTGGTCGGCGTTGAAAAACAAAAAGCCTGTGCTGGGTCGAAACCAGACAGGCTTTTTGTCGTCATGCGGTGCTTACTTGCGCAGGCCCAGCTTCTGGATCAGGGCCACGTAGCGGTCAGCGTCCTTGGACTTGAGGTAGTCGAGCAGCTTGCGACGACGGCTGACCATGCGCAGCAGGCCGCGACGACCGTGGTGGTCCTTCTTGTTGGCCTTGAAGTGGGGGGTCAGTTCGTTGATGCGAGCGGTCAGCAGGGCCACTTGCACTTCGGGGGATCCGGTGTCGTTGGCTGCGCGGGCGTTGCCCTTGACGATCTCGGCCTTGTTGATGTCTGCGACGGACATGGTGTGTTTCCTAAAACAGCATGTGCAGAGCCTTGGCCACCCTGGTTGGCCTTGATGGCTGCCGGGCGCTTCGGTTTCCGCGTTGAACTTGCGGCACCAGGTGAAACCGACCCGGGCCGTGCGAAATGCCACCACCCGAAGGCATGGCAAGCCTGCAAGTGTATCAGATATCTCCTGCGCGAGCGCCCGACGCTTGGCGGGCGCCCTGCATGGCCGCAGCAGGCCGCCCCACGGACCGGCTCAGGCTGCGGACAAATCCCAGCGCGGTTTCACGTCGAACACCGGCTCACGCGTGGGCTGGGCCAGCCCGGACTGCAGGCGCATGGCGGCGGCCAGGGCGATCATGGCGCCGTTATCCGTGCACAAATGCATTTCCGGGTAGTGCACGCGGATGCCGCGGCGGGCACAGGCCTGGTCCAGCTGTTCACGCAGCAGGCGGTTGGCCCCTACCCCGCCAGCCACCACCACGCGTTTCAAGCCCGTGGCCTTGAGCGCGGCCAGCGACTTCTTGACCAGCACCTCGACGATGGCGGCCTGAGCCGACGCCGCCAGATCGGCCAGCACGGGGCGTGTTTCGTTGGCGGCCAGCGCCTCGGTGTCGTCCAGCAGGTTCTGGCGCACCAGATGCGTGCGAACCGCTGTCTTCAGTCCCGCGAAGGAGAAATCCAGGTTGCCGCTGTGCAGCATGGGGCGCGGCAACTCGAAGGCATCAGCGCGGCCCTCGGCAGCCAGCTTCGACAGGTGCGGGCCGCCGGGGTACGGCAGGCCCATCAGCTTGGCGGACTTGTCGAAGGCTTCGCCAGCGGCATCGTCCAACGTTTCACCCAGCAGTTCGTAGCGGCCCACCCCGTCCACGCGCATCAACTGGGTGTGGCCGCCGGAGACCAGCAATGCCACGAAGGGAAACTCAGGCGGATCGGCCGACAGGAAGGGCGACAGCAAGTGCCCCTCCAGGTGGTGCACGCCCAGAAGAGGTTTGTCCAGCGCCACGCCCAGGGCGCAGGCCACGCCCGCGCCGACCAGCAGAGCGCCGGCCAGTCCAGGGCCGCGCGTATAGGCGATCAGGTCGACATCGGCAAGTTGATGCCCCGACTCGGCCAGCACCTGACGCGCCAGGGGCACGACGCGGCGGATGTGATCACGCGAAGCCAGCTCGGGCACCACGCCGCCATAGGCCTGGTGCATGTCGATCTGGCTGTGCAGCGCGTGCGACAGCAGGCGGGCCGGACCTTGTTCGGGCAAGGCCACCAGCGCCACGCCGGTTTCGTCGCAGGAGGATTCGATGCCCAGCACGAGCCGGTCGGCCGCCTCGGCCCCCTGCCCCCCGGGAATGTGGGTAACAACTGACATCCCGCCAGTGTAGGCGGATGCCGCAGCGGGCGTACTTGTTGCATGATGCCGCCCCATGAGCAATGCGCAAGACCTGAGGCTGGTGATCGTTCTGCCGGTGCCCTTGTCCGTCGAGCCCGACGACGACGAGGTGGCCGAGGTCGAGCGCTCGCGCATCCTGCGCATGGCCCTGCTGGAGGCAGGCTTCAACGTGGTGGCCACGCTGCCCGGTGACCGCTTCCTGCCCGAGCGCATCGCGCAGATCCAACCCGACATGATCGTGGTGGATGCCGAATCGCAGGGCCGCGACATCCTCGAACACGTGGTGATGGCCACGCGCGACGAGCGCCGTCCCATCGTGATGTTCTCGGACGACGAGGACACCAGCCACGTGCGCCGCGCCATCGCGGCCGGTGTGTCGGCCTACGTGGCCTCGGGCGTGCCCTCGGACCGCATCAAGCCGGTGATCGAGGTGGCCATGGCCCGCTTCGAGCAGGAAGAAAAACTGCGCCGCGAACTGGCCGACGCCAGGAACCAGCTCGAAGAGCGCAAGGTGATCGACCGGGCCAAGGGCCTGCTCATGACCCGCCAGGGCCTGAGCGAGCAGGAGGCGTATGCCCGCCTGCGCAAGGCCGCGATGGACAAGGGCATCAAGCTCTCCGAAGTGGCGCAGCGCCTGATCGACGCGGCCGACCTGCTGGGTTGACCTGTCAAGGTGATCAAAGCGCGCGGGATGCGCACAGCACCTTTCACCATCGCACCACATCGGCGCAAAAGCACGTGCGAAAAGCTGGCATAGCGTTTGCATAAACACGGACAAGCAAAGTCAACGGCGACTTTGCGTGCCTTGGAACCCGATGCTGGGTTACCGAGCTTCCCGACAAAGGTGTCATCGATGGGTCAACCGCGCTTGCGCGGCCGGCCCACCGAGGCACCTTTTTTGTTTTCGCAAAACAGGAACGCTTGCCATCATGAATTCGCAGGATCTGAAAATGACCCGCCGCACCATCTTGAAAACCGCAGCCGCCGCCAGTGCCGTCGGCGCTGTGCCCGGACTCCAGTCCGCGGTCTGGGCCGCCGGCTCGGACAAGCCCGAACTGGAAGAAGTCAAGATCGGTTTCATCCCCCTGACCGATTGCGCCTCCGTCGTGATGGCCTCGGTATTGGGCATCGACAAGAAGTACGGCATCAAGATCGTGCCCACCAAGGAAGCCTCCTGGGCGGGCGTGCGAGACAAGCTGGTGAACGGCGACCTGCACATGGCGCATTCGCTGTACGGCCTGATCTACGGCGTGCACCTCGGCATCGGCGGCCCCAAGAAGGACATGGCCGTGCTGATGACCCTGAACAACAACGGCCAGGCCATCACCCTGTCCAAGAAGCTGGCCGATGCCGGCGCGGTCGATGGCGCCTCGCTGGCCAAGACCATGGCCAAGGAAAAGCGCGAGTACACCTTCGCGCAAACCTTCCCCACCGGCACGCACGCCATGTGGCTGTACTACTGGCTGGCGACCTACGGCATCAACCCGATGAAGGATGCCAAGGTCATCACCGTGCCGCCGCCGCAGATGGTGGCCAACATGCGCGTGGGCAACATGGACGGCTACTGCGTGGGCGAGCCCTGGGGCCACCGCGCCATCATGGACGGCATCGGCATCACCGCCGTCACCACGCAGGACATCTGGCAGGACCACCCCGAAAAGGTGCTGGGCACCACGGCCGAGTTCGCCAAGAAGTACCCCAACACGGCGCGCGCTGTGATCAGCGCGGTGCTGGAAGCCGGCAAGTGGATCGACGCTGGCCTGCAGAACAAGCTGAAGATGGCCGAGACCGTGGCGGCCAAGTCCTACGTGAACACCGGCGTGGATGCGATCAACCAGCGCATCCTCGGCCGCTACCAGAACGGCCTGGGCAAGACCTGGGACGACCCCAACCACATGAAGTTCTTCAACGACGGCAAGGTCAACTTCCCGTACTTGAGCGACGGCATGTGGTTCCTCACCCAGCACAAGCGCTGGGGATTGCTGAAGGACCATCCGGACTACCTGGGCGTGGCCAAGCAGATCAACCAGATCGATCTGTACAAGCAGGCCGCCACGGCCGTGGGTGTGAGCATCCCGAAGGATGTGATGCGGACCAGCAAGCTGATCGACGGCACCGTGTGGGACGGCAAGGACCCCGCCAAGTATGCCGACAGCTTCAAGATCAAGGCCTGACCTGCTCAGGCACCTTGCATCAACCGTTTGTGCAACCTGCCCGATTCGACGTTTTCGCTTCAAGACCAACTGAGTCCCGCTGAGACCCGGCCCCGGGGCGCCCACGAAGGCACCGGACACGATCCAGGTCATCCACACCGATGGATGGCCCCGATGGCCAACTTTTTGCAGACATCGAATCGGGCAGGCCCTGCGCCGGGCCCGCCCACCTTTTGACCCCTCTACCAGGAGTCCGCCATGGTCAGTGCCGTCTTCCACAGCCCCCTCGACGCCAGCGAGGCCCACAAGGCTTCCCGCGCGCCCGCCACGACGTCTTCCAGCAATCCCATGACATCCGCCGCCCTTGCCTCTTCCACGGCTTCCACGGCTGCGCCCGTTGCCGCCGCAGCCAAGCCCGCCGCCGCCCCCAAGGCCCCCATCGACTGGGGCGCGCTGGTGCTCAAGACACTGTCGCCCATCGCCGGCCTGGCCCTGCTGGTCGGCATCTGGGCGCTGCTGACGATGAACAGCACCACCTTCCCGACGCCGGCCGCCACCTGGCAGGCCGCGGTGCAGTTGTTCTCCGATCCGTTCTACAGCAACGGCCCGAATGACCAGGGCATCGGCTGGAACATCCTGTTCTCGCTCAAGCGCGTGGCCATGGGCTTCGGCCTGGCGGCGCTCGTGGGCATCCCGCTGGGCTTCATCATCGGGCGCTCCAAGATCATCAGCAGCATGCTCAACCCGATCATCAGCCTGCTGCGCCCGGTGTCGCCGCTGGCCTGGCTGCCGATCGGCCTGCTGGTGTTCAAGTCGGCTGATCCGGCCGCGATCTGGACGATCTTCATCTGCTCGATCTGGCCGATGATCATCAACACCGCCGTGGGCGTGCAGCGCGTGCCCGAGGACTACCTCAACGTGGCCAAGGTGCTGAACCTGAGCGAGTGGAAGATCGTCACGAAGATCCTGTTCCCCTCGGTGCTGCCCTACATGCTGACCGGCGTGCGCCTGTCGGTGGGCACGGCCTGGCTGGTGATCGTGGCCGCCGAGATGCTGACCGGCGGCGTGGGCATCGGCTTCTGGGTCTGGGACGAGTGGAACAACCTCAACGTGCAGCACATCATCATCGCGATCTTCGTGATCGGTGTGGTGGGCCTGCTGCTGGAGAACGCGCTGGTGGCCGTGGCCAAGCGCTTCAGCTTCGAATAACCCCTCGGTATCCAAAGGAGCATCGCCATGACCCGATTCATCGACATCCAGAGCGCCGAGATGGTGTTCAACACCAAGAAGGGCCAGTTCCATGCCCTGCGCGACATCAACCTGGGCATCGACAAGGGCGAGTTCGTCGCGCTGATCGGTCACTCGGGCTGCGGCAAATCGACGCTGCTGAACCTGATCGCTGGCCTGCTGATGCCCACCGGTGGCGGCCTGATCTGCGACAACAAGGAAATCGCCGGCCCCGGCCCCGAGCGCGCCATGGTGTTCCAGAACCACTCGCTGCTGCCGTGGCTGACCTGCTACCAGAACGTCTACCTGGCGGTGGAGCGCGTGTTCGGCGGCAAGGAAGGCAAGGAGCAGCTGAAGAAGCGCACCAATGAGGCGCTGGAACTGGTCAACATGGCGCACGCCACGCACAAGCGGCCGGGCGAGATCTCCGGCGGTATGAAGCAGCGCGTGGGCATCGCCCGGGCGCTGGCCATGGAGCCCAAGGTGCTGCTGCTGGACGAACCCTTCGGCGCGCTCGATGCCCTGACCCGCGCCCACCTGCAGGACGAGCTGCTCAAGATCGTGGCGCGCACGCAGAGCACCGTGGTGATGGTGACCCACGACGTGGACGAGGCCGTGCTGCTGTCGGACCGCATCGTGATGATGACCAACGGCCCGGCCGCCACCATCGGCGAGATCCTGGAGGTGCCGCTGGCCCGCCCGCGCAACCGCGTCGAGTTGGCCGAAGACCCGACCTACATGCATTGCCGCAAAGCCGTGCTGGACTTCCTGTACACCCGCCACGGCGTGGGGCACAAGCAGGCGGCCTGACCCCGCCGCGAAAGCTGGCACACCGATTGCTTTTTAGACGTGGGCCCCCGATGTTCGCCAGACCGTCGGGGTCCTCCTCAGCGGGGGTCAGTGGGTCCGCGAAAACTCCACAGACCTCTTTACCGCCCTCGGGTCTCATCACCCGGGGGCGTTTTTTTCGTCAGGCGCCAACCGCGGGCTGACGGGCCGCCAGCGCATCGGCCTGGCGCTGCCAGACGCCCTTGAGCGACAGCACCAGGAAGAGCACTCCGGCACCAATCATGGGCACGCACAGCCACTGGCCCATGCTCATGTTCAGTGCCAGCAGGCCCAGGAAATCATCCGGCTGGCGGAAGTACTCGGCGATGAAGCGGAAGCTGCCGTAGCCGATCAGGAACCACGCCGCCACGGCGCCCAGCGGACGCGGCTTGCGGCCATACCACCAGAGCAGCGCGAACAGCAGCAGACCTTCCAGACCGAACTGGTAGAGCTGCGAGGGATGGCGCGGATGCGGGCCCGCGGCCGGGAAGACCATGGCCCAGGGCAGGCTGGGATCGGCCGTGCGGCCCCACAGCTCGCCATTGATGAAGTTGCCGATGCGGCCAGCGGCCAGGCCCACCGGCACGCAGGGCGCCACCAGATCGGCCACCTCGAAGAAATGCCGGCGCGATTTCCAGGCGTACAGGGCCATCGCCCCGATCACGCCCAGCAGGCCACCGTGGAAGGCCATGCCGCCCTCCCACACCGCGAAGATCTCGGCCGGATGGCTGAGGAAATGCATCGGCTTGTAGAACAGCACATAGCCCAGGCGTCCACCCAGCACCACGCCCAGCACGCCGAAGAACAGCATGTCCTCGATCTGCAGGCGGTTCCACCCCGCCTGCGCATAGGGCGCCTTGCGCGCGCGCAGCGTGGCCAGCAGGTAGAACATGGCGAAGGCCGCCAGGTAGGTCAGCCCGTACCAGTGGATCTTCAGCGGGCCCAGTTCCAGGGCGATGGGGTCGATGTGCGGATGGATCAGCATGGGTGCGAACGATAACCCATCGATAAGCCACCACACCGCTGCTACGATTCATCGGATGAATCCAAGCACGATCCAGATCGTCGGGGCGGCGCTGTTCGCCATCGCGCTGCTGCACACCTTCTCCACCAAGTTCTTTGATCGCCTGGCCGACAGCAAATCCGGCCATGCCGGCCTCTGGCACCTGCTGGCCGAGGTGGAGGTGGTGTTCGGCTTGTGGGCCATGGTGCTGGTGCTGGCGATGTTCGCGCTGGAGGGCAAGGACGCCGCCGTGCAGTACCTGGACACGCGCAACTACACCGAGCCGCTGTTCGTGTTCGCGATCATGGTGGCAGCGGCCAGCAAGCCCATCCTGCAGCTGGCGGGTTGGCTGGTGCGCGTGCTGGCGCGCCTGATCCCGCTGCCGCCGAGCATGGCCTTCATGCTGGTGGTGCTGACGGTGGTGCCGCTGCTGGGCTCCTTCATCACCGAGCCGGCAGCGATGACGCTGGCCGCGCTGCTGCTGCGCGAGCGTGTGTACGCCCACCCGATCTCCGAGAAACTCAAGTACGCCGCGTTGGGCGTGCTCTTCGTCAACGTGTCCATCGGCGGCACGCTCACGCCTTACGCCGCACCGCCCGTGCTGATGGTGGCCGCCGCCTGGGGCTGGGATCTGCGCTACATGTTCTTCCACTTCGGCGACAAGGCGCTGCTGGCCGTGGTGGTCAACACGGTGGCGCTGGTGCTGGCGTTCCGGCGCGAGCTGCTGGCCCTGCCCGGCCAGCACAAGCTGGCGCAGACTGATGCACAGGCGATGCCGCCCTGGCCTGTGACACTGATCCATCTGCTGTTCCTGGCGGGCATCGTGGTGTTCGCCCACCATCCGCCGGTGTTCCTGGGGCTGTTTTTGTTCTTCCTGGGCTTCACGGCGGCCTATGAGCGCTTCCAGGATCGGCTGATCCTTCGTGAGGGCCTTCTGGTGGCTTTCTTCCTGGGCGGGCTGGTGGTGCTGGGCGGCCAGCAGCGCTGGTGGCTGGAGCCGCTGCTGCTGAGCATGGACCACACCGCCGTGTTCTTCGGGGCCACGGCGCTCACCGCCATCACCGACAACGCCGCACTGACCTACCTGGGCTCGCTGGTGCCCGGCTTGAGCGAGGAATTCAAGTACGCGCTGGTGGCCGGGGCCGTGACCGGTGGCGGGCTCACCATCATCGCGAACGCGCCCAACCCGGCGGGCGCGTCGATCCTGAAAAGCCGCTTCCAGGGCGAATCCATCAGCGTGGGTGGGCTGGCCCTGGCCGCTCTGCCGCCGACCCTGGTGGCCCTGCTGGCCTTCTGGCTGCTGTAGCAGGTTCCGGGCAGCGCACGGCAGCACCGAGATCGCTCAAAAAAAAGGCCCCGCCGTGGCGGGCCTGGCAAGATCGCTTCCGGCTGAACTGGCCTCGCTTGCCGTCCGCCAGCCTCGGCATTATATTTGACCAAATGTAAAACCAGCCAGCGGTATCCGGCTACAGCGGCTACAGCGGCGCCAAGGGCGTCTGCGCTGCACCGGCATCGCCCCCCAACACCGTGATCAGCTGTTCCAGATCGTTGTCCAGCCGGGCCAGGGTCACCTCGTCCAACGCGTTGAGCGCGTCGGGCAGCACTCCGGCGAATGGCGCGGGCGCCGAAGCCAGCACGGCCAGGCCAGCCTCGCTGACCGACAGGCGAACCGCGCGCCGGTCCTGCTCGTCGCGGGTGGTCCCGAGCAGTTGGCGTGACACCAGGGACTTGACCAGATTGCTGGCGGTGGACTGATGGATGTCCATGGCCCTTGCCAGTTCGCCCACCCCGATGCCTGGGTTGGCCTGCACCACGCTCAGCGCCCAGACCTGGGCGCCGCCGATGCCTGCCTGCTTTTCGACCTGCTGGAAATGCGTCTTGACCGCGTTGAAGACCACCCGGAACTGCCGCAGCACCCGCGTGGCAGAGGGCTTGATGGGCTCATGCGGGCTCTGGTCTGGCGAAGCAGCTGGGGCGTTTGTCATGTTGGGGCGCTCGTGGGTGGGGCGATTGTGCCGGAACTGCCCTCGTTCGGGGAGCCATGAACATGCGTGAACGCCCTATTCCCGAGGCCCTGCGCGAGGAACTCTCCGACTGGCGCCGCTGGGCCGCTCGCGGTGTGGTGCTGGTGTTCGCGGCCTTGTCCGGCTTGAGCGTGGTGGCGCTGACCTGGCTGGGCGAGCAGGCACTGGAAGGCTTCGCCGCGCTGCAGACGCATGCGTGGTGGAGCCCGTTGCTGTGGACGCCCTTGTGCACGGCCTTCGTGGTCTGGGCGGTGCGCCGAGCCTGCCCCAGCGCGGCCGGCTCGGGCATCCCACAGGTACTCGCGGCGCTGGAACTGCCGCGCGAGGAACGAGGCCGGTTCGTCTCCCTGAAGCTGTCGCTGGCCAAGATCCTGGGCACGGCTGGTTCGCTGGCGGCCGGCCTGTCGGTGGGGCGCGAAGGCCCATCGGTGCAGGTGGCCGCCGGGGTCATGCACCATGCCCGCCGCTGGCTGCCCGACCGCACGGCCATCAACGAGCACGGGCTGATGGTGGCCGGGGGCGCGGCCGGCGTGGCCGCGGCCTTCAACACGCCACTGGGCGGGGTGTTGTTCGCCATCGAGGAACTGACTCGCAAACCGGAGCAGCGCTCCAGCGGTCTGCTGATGGCGGCCATCGTGCTGGCCGGCCTGATCGCCGTGTCCATCTACGGCAACAACACCTACTTCGGCGTGATGCAGGTGACTTCACTGTCGTGGTCGCTGCTGCTGCCTGGGTTGCTGGTGGTCTTGCTCAGCGGCCTGCTGGGCGGTCTGTTCTCCCGCCTGCTGATCCGTTCGCTCACGGGCACAGGCCGCGACACGTTCAGTCAGTGGCGCCGTCGCCATCCGGTGCGATTTGCCGCCGGCTGCGGCTTCGCGGTAGCGCTGATCGGCGTGGCCAGCCAGGGCGCCACGCTGGGCAGCGGCTACCAGCCCACGCGCCTGCTGCTGGAGGGGCACGACACCACCTCGGTCCTGTACGTGCCGCTGCGCTTCATCGCGACGTGGCTGTCGTCGTGGAGCGGCGCGCCGGGCGGCATCTTCGCGCCCTGCCTGGCCATCGGTGCGGGCATCGGCAGCGACGTGGCGTCGTGGACCGGCCATCCCGCCGCCACGGCCCTGATCGCCCTGGGCATGGTCGGCTTCCTGGCGGCGGCCACCCAGACACCGATCACCGCCTTCATCATCGTCATGGAGATGGTGGACGGCCACACCATGGTGCTGAGCTTGATGGCGTGCGCGTTGCTGACCAGCGGGCTGTCGCGGCTGCTGGGCCCATCGCTCTACCCCGCGCTGGCGGCCCACATGCTCGGGCGGCCCGAGAGCGCCGGGCATGAGGACACCACAGCCACCTCGGAATCCATCGTCACCGGGCAGCCCATCGACGCGAAGCAAGACACAAGCACGCCAGCGGAGCGACAATGAAATCCCCATTGTCCGCACCAAACGGAGCCTGAACATGAGCCTGAACCGCCGCTCCAGGAACATCACCGAAGGCGTGGCCCGCGCGCCCAACCGCTCCATGTACTACGGCATGGGCTACAAGCAGGAAGACTTCGTCAAGCCCATGGTGGGCGTGGCCAATGGCCACTCCACCATCACCCCCTGCAACTCGGGCCTGCAGAAGCTGGCCGACGCGGCGGTCGAGGGCCTGAAGGAGGCCGGCGCCAACCCGCAGATCTTCGGCACACCCACCATTTCCGACGGCATGGCCATGGGCACCGAGGGCATGAAGTACTCGCTGGTGTCGCGCGAGGTGATCGCCGATTGCGTCGAGACCTGCGTGGGCGGCCAGTGGATGGACGGCGTGCTGGTGATCGGCGGCTGCGACAAGAACATGCCCGGCGGCATGATGGGCATGTTGCGCGCCAACGTGCCGGCCATCTACGTGTACGGCGGCACCATCCTGCCCGGACGCTACAAAGGGCAGGATCTGAACATCGTCTCGGTGTTCGAGGCCGTGGGGCAGTTCTCTGCCGGCAAGATGTCCGAGGAAGACTTCTGCGAGATCGAGCGCCGCGCCATCCCCGGCACCGGCTCCTGCGGCGGCATGTACACCGCCAACACGATGTCCTCGGCCTTCGAGGCACTGGGGCTCAGCCTGCCTTACTCATCCACGATGGCCAATGTCGAGGATGAGAAAACCGCCAACACCCGGGAAAGCGCCCGCGTGCTGGTCGAGGCCATCCGGCGCGACATCAAGCCGCGGGACATCGTCACCAAAGAGGCCATCGAAAACGCCGTGGCCGTGATCATGGCCACCGGCGGCTCCACCAACGCGGTGCTGCACTTCCTGGCCATCGCCCACGCGGCCGAGGTGGACTGGACCATCGACGACTTCGAGCGCGTGCGCAAGAAGGTGCCCGTGATCTGCGACCTCAAGCCCTCCGGCCAGTACCTGGCCATCGACCTGCACCGCGCCGGCGGCATCCCCCAGGTGATGAAGGTGCTGCTCAAGGCCGGCCTGCTGCATGGCGATTGCATGACCATCACCGGCAAGACCGTGGCCGAGAACCTGGCCGACGTGCCCGATGCGCCCCGCGCCGATCAGGACGTGATCCGCGGCATCGACCAGCCGCTGTACGACGAGGGCCATTTGGCCATCCTCAAGGGCAACCTGGCCACCGAGGGCTGCGTGGCCAAGATCACCGGCCTGAAGAACCCGGTGATCACCGGCCCGGCCCGTGTGTTCGATGACGAGCAATCGGCGCTGGCCGCCATCATGGCCGGGCAGATCAAGGCCGGTGACGTGATGGTGCTGCGCTACCTGGGACCCAAAGGCGGGCCCGGCATGCCCGAGATGCTGGCCCCCACGGGTGCACTGATCGGCCAGGGGCTGGGCGAGAGCGTGGGCCTGATCACCGATGGGCGTTTTTCAGGCGGCACCTGGGGCATGGTGGTGGGCCACGTGGCCCCCGAAGCCGCCGTGGGCGGCACCATCGCACTGGTGCGGGAGGGCGATTCCATCACCATCGACGCGCACCAACTGGTGTTGCAGCTGAACGTGCCGGACGACGAACTGGCCCGGCGACGCACGGCCTGGAAGGCTCCCCCGCCCCGCTACACCCGGGGCGTGCTGGCCAAGTTCGCCTTCAATGCCTCCAGCGCCAGCTCGGGCGCCGTGCTGGACAAGTTCGAGCGCTGAGCCCAACACCGTGCCCGAAACGAAAGGCCGCCCAGAGGCGGCCTTTTCATGCGGCGCAAAACCCGGCCTGCGGGCCTTGTGATTCAGCGCTTGGACTTCTTCGGGCCCAGGCCCAGCGCGTCGAGCTGCTTGTCGCGGCGCGCATCGCGCTTTGCATCGACCTTTTCCATGGCCTTGCGCTGCGTCCAGCCGGACGTGTCCGCCCAGAACCACCACACGACGGCCAGGACGAAAGGCAGCAGGAACTTCCACAGATCGCCGTCCCACTTCCAGGTCCATTCGGCGACAGGACCGATTCCGGCGATGTTCATGACCATCAAGGCCACGCCGATCACGACAAACCACATATCCACTCCCTCAATTCGGGGTCCAGTTCCGACATTGGACCACCTTCCGTCAACCGTTGATGCCCTGATAAACGTTTATAACGTCGGGCTGTGCCCACGTAGATCCCTAGACTGAAAGGATGTCCCCCATCATGAGACTGCTGTCCCCGCTGCTGGCCGCTGTCGCCGTGTCCGCCACCCTGAGCCTGCCCGCTCAGGCCAGCCAGGAACTGGCCCAGAGCAAGGCCTGCCTGGCCTGCCACAACGTCGACAAGAAGGTGGTCGGCCCCGCCTTCAAGGACATCGCCAAGAAGTACGCCGGCAAGAAAGGGGCCGACGTCCAGCTCGCCGCCAAGGTGCAAAAGGGCGGCGGTGGCGTGTGGGGCACCATGCCCATGCCCGCCAACCCCCAGGTTTCCGATGCCGAGGCCAAGCAACTGGTCAAGTGGATCCTCACGCTGAAGTGATCCCGGCGCCCTCCAGCGCGCGCTCATGAAAAAGCCCCGCACCGCGGGGCTTTTGTTTGAGGCGGCGCCATCCGGGGATGGCGCCTGGCCGTCTCCGGCGTCAGTCGTTGGCGTAGATGTCCACGTCCTTGGTGTCACGCACGAACAGCAGGCCGACCACGAAGGTGATCAGGGCCACGATGATCGGGTACCACAGGCCGTTGTAGATGTTGCCGGTCTGCGCCACGATCGCGAACGCGGTGGTGGGCAGCAGGCCGCCGAACCAGCCGTTGCCGATGTGGTACGGCAGGCTCATCGAGGTGTAGCGGATGCGGGTCGGGAACATCTCCACCAGCATGGCCGCGATCGGGCCGTACACCATGGTCACGTAGATCACCAGCAGGGTCAGGATGGCGATCACGACAGGCTTGTTGAGCTTGGCGGGATCGGCCTTGGCCGGGTAGCCTGCTTCCTTGATGGCGGCGCCCACGGCCTTCTTGAAGGCGGCGTCCTTGGCCTTGGCTTCGTCGGCGGGCAGGCCCTTGGAGGTGTAGGACTCGATGACCTTGTCACCCACCTTGATCTGCGCGGTGCCCGTGCCCGGCACGTTCTCGTAATTCACCGAACCGGCGGCCAGCACCTGCTTGGCGATGTCGCACGAACTGGTGAACTTGGCGGTGCCCGTCGGGTTGAACTGGAAGGAACATTCCGACTGGTCGGCCACCAGCGTGACTGGGGCGTTGGCCTGCGCATGTGCCAGGTCGGGGTTGGCGGCTTCCGTCAGGGCCTTGAACAGCGGGAAGTAGGTGACGGCGGCGATCAGGCAGCCGGCCAGGATGATGGGCTTGCGGCCGATCTTGTCCGACAGCGAGCCGAACACCACGAAGAAAGGCGTGGCGATCAGCAGCGAGATCGCGACCAGGATGTTGGCGGTGGCGCCATCAACCTTCAGCGTCTGCGTCAGGAAGAACAGCGCGTAGAACTGGCCCGTGTACCAGACCACGGCCTGGCCGGCGACCAGCCCCACCAGGGCCAGGATCACGATCTTCAGGTTCTTCCACTGGCCGAAGGATTCGGACAGCGGCGCCTTGGAGGTCTTGCCCTCGGCCTTCATCTTCTTGAAAGCCGGCGATTCATTCATTGACATCCGGATCCACACGCTGATGCCCAGCAGCAGCACGGAGACGACGAAGGGGATGCGCCAGCCCCAGTCGGCGAAGGCTTCTTCACCCACCAGGGTGCGGGTGCCCAGGATGACCAGCAGCGACAGGAACAGGCCCATCGTGGCGGTGGTCTGGATCCAGGCCGTGTAGGCGCCGCGCTTGCCGTGCGGCGCGTGCTCGGCCACGTAGGTGGCGGCGCCGCCGTACTCACCGCCCAGGGCCAGGCCCTGCAGCATGCGCAGCACGATCAGCACCACCGGCGCCAGCACGCCGATGGAGGCGTAGTTGGGCAGCACACCCACCAGGAAGGTGGAGGCACCCATGATGAGGATGGTGACCAGGAAGGTGTACTTGCGCCCGATCATGTCCCCCAGGCGGCCGAACACCAGCGCGCCGAAGGGGCGCACGATGAAGCCGGCGGCGAAGGCCAGCAGCGCGAAGATGAAGGCGGATGTGGGATCCAGCCCCGCGAAGAACTGTTTGGCGATGATGGCCGCGAGCGACCCGTAGAGGTAGAAGTCGTACCACTCGAAGACGGTGCCCAGGCTGGAGGCGAAGATGACCTTCTTTTCCTCCGCCGTCATCGGCGCGTTGGTTGCTGCGTTAGCCATGTTGGAAGCTCCTCATCGTTGCAGGACGAAGGTTTGTGACCTTCTCACCCCCAATTTAGGGGGGTTGTGAACAGATGTAATGAGGGGGAATGCGGATACGGTCGGCAAAAACGCACGGATTGACCCCAGGGTATCCATGCATTCAGACCGCCACCCGAAAAAACGGGCAGGGTATCCACCAGGGGCAGGTCACCCTGCCCCATCCACCTCGTCGCGCGGTCAGTTGGCTTGTGCCAGCTGCTCCAGGATGGCCGGGTTCTCCAGCGTGCTGGTGTCTTGGGTGACGGCATCGCCCTTGGCGATCACGCGCAACAGGCGTCGCATGATCTTGCCGGAGCGGGTCTTGGGCAGGTTGTCGCCGAAACGGATGTCCTTGGGCTTGGCGATCGGGCCGATCTCCTGCGCCACGTGGTTGCGCAGCTCGGCCGCCAGCTTCCGGGCTTCTTCGCCATTGGGGCGGGCACGCTTGAGCACCACGAAGGCGCAGATGGCCTCGCCGGTCAAGTCGTCGGGGCGTCCCACCACGGCGGCCTCGGCCACCAGGGGGTGCGACACCAGGGCCGATTCGATCTCCATCGTGCCCATGCGGTGGCCCGAGACATTGAGCACGTCGTCGATGCGGCCGGTGATGGTGAAGTAGCCGGTCTCCGCATCGCGGATGGCGCCATCGCCCGCCAGGTAGTAGGTGCCGCCGAAATCGGCCGGGTAGTAGCTCTTCTTGAAACGCTCCGGGTCACCCCAGATGGTGCGGATCATCGAGGGCCAGGGCTTGCGCACGACCAGCACGCCGCCCTGTCCCCAGGGCACTTCCTTGCCGGTCTCATCGACCACGGCCGCGTCGATGCCCGGGAAGGGCAAGGTGCACGAACCGGGCGTGAGCGCATGGGCGCCGGGCAACGGCGTGATCATGTGGCCGCCGGTCTCGGTCTGCCAGAAGGTGTCGACAATGGGGCAGCGGCCGCCACCGATCTCGCGGTGGTACCAATCCCAGGCGGCGGGGTTGATGGGCTCGCCCACGGTGCCCAGCAGGCGCAGGCTGGCGAGGTCGAAGTTGCGCGGGTGCACGTCGGGCGTGGTCTCGGCCGCCTTGATCAGCGCGCGGATGGCCGTGGGCGCCGTGTAGAAGATGGTGACCTTGTGGTCCTGGATCATGCGCCAGAAGCGGGCGGCATCCGGGAAGGTGGGCACGCCTTCGAACACGATCTGCGTGCCGCCGTTGGCCAGCGGGCCGTAGGCCACGTAGGTGTGGCCCGTGACCCAGCCGATGTCGGCCGTGCACCAGAAGATGTCGTCGGGCTTGAGATCGAACGTCCACTTGGTGGTGAGCGCCGCGTGCAGCAGGTAACCGCCGGTGCAGTGCTGCACGCCTTTGGGCTTGCCGGTGGAGCCGGACGTGTAGAGCAGGAAGAGCGGGTGCTCGGCATCGACCCACTCGGGCTCGCAGGTGGTGGATTCGGCCGCCATCACGTCGTGCAGCCAGACATCGCGACCAGCATCGAAGGCCACATTGCCGCCCGTGCGGCGGTAGACGATGACGCGCTTGATGCTGTCGCAGCCGCCCAGGCCCAGGGCCTCGTCGACGATGGCCTTGAGCGGCAGGCTCTTGCCGCCGCGCTGCTGCTCGTCGGCGGTGATGATGAGCACGGCGCCGGCGTCTTCGACGCGGTCACGCAGGCTTTGGGCCGAGAAGCCGCCGAACACCACCGAGTGCGTGGCGCCGATGCGGGCGCAGGCCTGCATCGCGATCACGCCCTCCACCGACATGGGCAGGTAGATGACGACGCGGTCGCCCTTCTTCACGCCTTGCGCCTTGAGCGCGTTGGCCAGTTGGGACACCTTCTCCAGCAGTTGCCGGTAGGTGTGGCGGGTCACGGCGCCGTCATCGGCCTCGAAGATGATGGCGGTCTTGTCGCCCAGGCCGGCCTCGACATGGCGGTCCAGGCAGTTGTACGAGGCGTTGAGCGTACCGTCGGCGAACCAGCGGTAGAAGGGCGCATTGCTTTCGTCGAGCACCAGGTTGAACGGCGTCTGCCAGGTGACGGTGTCGCGGGCCAGGCCGGCCCAGAAGCCGGGGTAGTCGGCCTGCGCCTTGGCGCAGAGTTCGTCATAGGCGGCACGGCTGCCGATGTAGGCGTTGCGGGCAAATTCCGGTGGAACAGGAACGGTTTGTGCGTGATGGGGGGTATCGTGCGGGATGGTGCCGGTCGTCATTTCTTGATCACTCCGATGCTGCTGCCGCGCTTGTGGCGCTCTGGTCAAGGACCGGGCTTGGCGTCATGCGTGCAAGCCCCGTCCACCCGGAACTTTCGTGTAACTTTAGAATTTGCTGCTACGTAGTATCCCTGCACCAATCTGACACATGTCCAAAACACCTGCCAAGCTGGGCCCGCTGCCCTCCATCATCTTCGCCAGCCGCTGGCTGCAGTTGCCGCTGTACATCGGACTGATCCTGGCGCAGGCGGTCTATGTGTACCACTTCTGGGTGGAGCTCGTCCACCTGATCGAAGCGGCTTTCGGCAACCAGCACGCGCTGGAAGCCATCATCTCGGCCACGGGCCAGAAGTTTCCCGACGGCGCACCCACGCACCTCACCGAGACCACCATCATGCTGGTGGTGCTGGGCCTGATCGATGTGGTGATGATCTCCAACCTGCTGATCATGGTGATCGTGGGCGGCTATGAAACCTTCGTGTCGCGCATGAACCTGGATGGACACCCGGATCAGCCAGAGTGGCTCAGCCATGTCAATGCCTCGGTGCTCAAGGTCAAGCTGGCCACGGCCATCATCGGGATCTCGTCGATCCACCTGCTCAAGACCTTCATCAACGCCGACAACTACACGGACAAGGTGCTGATCGCACAGACGCTGATCCACATCGCCTTCCTGCTGTCTGCGCTGGCCATCGCCGCCACCGACAAGCTGCTGCAGGTGCCGCACCACCCCGAGCCGGCCGAGCACTGATCACACACCACCGGCCGCCCTGCCATGACCACCCCGAAACGCCGATGGATGCCTGAGAAGGACCAGATCCTGGCATGGCGTTGGCTGGGCCCGGTCAAGCCTTACCTGAGTGACGACCAGTTGTGGGAACTGAACCGCCGCAGCGTGTCGCGGGGTGTGGCGGTGGGCCTCTTCATCGGGCTGCTGCTGCCGGTGGCGCAGTTCGTGTTCGCCATCGCGGCCGCGGTGGTGCTGCGCGGGCACGTGCCCATCAGCGCGGCCTGCACCTTCGTGACCAATCCGCTGACGGTCACGCCGATCTACTGGCTGGCCTACCAGATCGGCGGCTACCTGCTGCCCTCACGGCATGAAGCGCTGGGCACACTGGAGAGCGCGGGCAGCTGGTTCGCGCAGATCGTGCATTGGGCCAGCGCCATGGGCGTGCCCCTGCTGACCGGCCTGGCCGTGATGGCCAGCGTCACGGCCGTGGTGGGCTATGCGCTGGTGTGGCTCTGCTGGCCCAGGCCCACGACGGCCAAACCTTAACGCAACAGGTAGGCGGCCTCGCAGGATTGAAACGCCTGTTGGGCCCCTGTCAAGCGAGGAAACCGCCCCCCGCGTGCATAGTTGGCGGCAGTTTCTCTTTATTGAGGAGCGTCACCGACGCGCGAACAAATCGCCTCACGGACAATGGCGCCATCGAGGCTCCATTACATCGCCGGAGTCATCGAAACGATAGTCGTAACGATGGTCAACGATTCTCCGCATGCACCGCCCGCCGCCTCGCGCGTGACGGGCGCCAACCGCCGGCTCCGCGTGGTGCAGGGTCTGTTGGCGCACGCGGTGACAAGGCACGCATTGGCCTGGCTGCTGCTGGCCATGGCGGCCAGCCAGCACAGGCTGCCCTGGGAAGGCCTGCTTGGCCTGATCGCCCTCACCATCGCGGCCAGTGCGCTGCTGCCGGCCATGGCGCGGCGCGGCGTGCCCTTCCACCGGTTCGACCCCGGCCTGTTCGGCCCGCTCACCTTGCTGAGTGGCATCGCCCTGTTCTGGGTGGCCTTGATGGCCGAGCCCGCCGATCGATGGTGGCTGCTCGCCTGCGTGCTTCCTTCGCAACTGGCGGCCAGCACGCACCTGCGCGGCCCGGCCTGGCGGCATGCCAGCGCATTCGTGGCTTTCATGGCCGGTGCCCTGCTGCTGGCCTTCGGCCTGGGCAACCCGCTGGACGACACCCTGGTGGCCGCGCTGACGGGCATGATGGCCGCACCGCTGCTGCCGCTGTGGTCCATCGGCCGCCTACGCCACCTGCGCGCTCGGGCCTTGAAGAAGTGGCTGCTGTCCAATGACCGCGCGCAAGGCGTGTTCATCCAGCGCTTCCTGATCGCCTGCCTGTGCGCCCTGTCGGGCATCGTGGCGCTGGAGTACGGCGCCTCGGTGGGCTTCATCGATCCCCAGGCCGCGCGCTGGATGACCTACCTGGCCGCCGTCACCATCCTGAGCTTCTACCTGGTGACCCGCTCCGGCCTGAACCAGAACCTGCACGACCGCACGATGACCGAGCCCAAGCTGCTGGTCTGCGTGGTGTTCCTGGCCTTCGGCTACTACCTGGGCGGCATCGGCCGGGGCCTGGCGCTGACGTTGCTGGTCACGATGGAGATGTTCGGCATGTTCATGATCACGCCGTCGCAGGTGGCGCGCATCAGCGCCTTCGCCGCGGTGGCCTTCTCGGTGTCGATGTTGGCCGTGGTCCGCAACGAGACCGACCCCGGCCAGATCAAGCTGCAGGGCGTGACCTTCGGTGTGATGGTGGTGGTGCTGACCGTGATGTCCTGGCTGGCGCAGCAACTGGGCCTGCTCCGCAACTCGCTGGTACGGCGCAAGAACGAACTGTCCGAGGCGCTGGAGCGCATCCAGGTGCTGGCCACGCGCGACGAGCTCACCGGCCTGGTCAACCGGCGGCACATGATCGAGCTGATCGACCAGCGGATCAAGCTGGGCGCGCGCTCGGGCACACCCGCCTGCATCGCGCTGATCGACCTGGACCACTTCAAGGCGGTCAACGACACGCACGGCCACGGCGTGGGCGACGAGGTGTTGCGCAACTTCGCGCGCGCGATGAAGGCAGGACTGCGCGACACCGACGTGGTGGCCCGCTGGGGCGGCGAGGAATTCCTGATCCTGCTCAACGACAGCGACATGGCCGCGGCCGCCCTGGGCATCGAACGCGCACGGCTGGAAGTGGCCCGCACCGCCATGTCGGCCACCGTGCCCAAGCTGCACGTGACCTTCTCGTGCGGACTGGCCCCCTGCGAAGACAGCGTGCCGCTGGAGAAGCTGGTGGACCTGGCCGACCAGCGCCTGTACGAGGCCAAAGCGCAGGGCCGCAACCGCACCTGCGCGATCATGGTGCCGATGGCCGCTTCCCACGCGTCGGCCAAGCCCCAGGCTGCCGTGCATTCCGACTGACGCAACGGCCAGCCTGCTACAAGCTGACCCGGGGCGCTCGCCCTTCCCGGCCCGCCCCATGGCCAGACCATGCGCGGTAAAATGCCCGCCGTCACCCGACCACCCTTCCCCGGGGTGCCCCCAGCCCAAGCCAAAAGCCCAAGCCCACCATGACGACCATCCGCCACGACGACCTCGTCGAATCCGTCGCTGCCGCCCTGCAGTACATCAGCTACTACCACCCGGCCGACTACATCGCCCACCTGGCCCGCGCCTATGAGCGCGAGGAATCGCCGGCCGCCAAGGACGCGATCGCGCAGATCCTGACCAACTCGCGCATGTGCGCCGAGGGCCGTCGCCCGATCTGCCAGGACACCGGTATCGTCAACGTCTTCCTGAAGATCGGGATGGGCGTGAAGTGGGAAGGCTTCGGCAACCGCAGCATCCAGGATGCCGTGGACGAAGGCGTGCGCCGTGGCTACAACAACCCGGACAACAAGCTGCGCGCCTCGGTGCTGTCCGACCCCATCTTCGAGCGCAAGAACACCAAGGACAACACGCCCGCCGTGGTCTTCATGGAGCTGGTGCCCGGTGACACGGTCGATGTGACGGTCGCGGCCAAGGGCGGCGGCTCCGAAAACAAGTCCAAGGTCTACATGCTCAACCCGAGCGACAACATCGTCGACTGGGTGCTCAAGACCGTTCCGACCATGGGCGCCGGCTGGTGCCCGCCCGGCATGCTCGGCATCGGCGTGGGCGGCACGGCTGAAAAGGCCGCCCTGCTGGCCAAGGAATCGTTGATGGACGACATCGACATGTACGAGCTGCTGGAGCGCGGCCCCCAGAACAAACTGGAAGAGCTGCGCATCGAGCTGTACGAGAAGGTCAATGCCCTGGGCATCGGCGCGCAAGGCCTGGGCGGTCTGACCACCGTGCTGGACGTGAAGATCAAGACCTACCCGACGCACGCGGCCTCCAAGCCCATCGCCATGATCCCGAACTGCGCGGCCACCCGCCACGCCCACTTCGTGATGGACGGCAGCGGCCCTGTCTACCTGGATCCGCCCAGCCTGGACCTGTGGCCCAACGTGCACTGGGCGCCTGACTACAACAAGTCCAAGCGCGTGGACCTGAACACGCTGACCCCGGCCGAAGTGGCCAGCTGGAAGCCGGGCGACACCCTGCTGCTCAACGGCAAGATGCTGACGGGCCGCGACGCCGCGCACAAGCGCATCCAGGACATGCTGGCCAAGGGCGAGCAGCTGCCGGTCGATTTCACCAACCGCGTCATCTACTACGTGGGCCCGGTCGATCCGGTGCGCGACGAAGTGGTCGGCCCCGCCGGCCCCACCACCGCCACCCGCATGGACAAGTTCACCGACATGATGCTGGAGAAGACCGGCCTGATCTCCATGGTGGGCAAGGCCGAGCGCGGCCCCGTCGCCATCGAGTCGATCAAGAAGCACAAGTCGGCCTACCTGATGGCCGTGGGCGGCAGTGCCTACCTGGTGTCCAAGGCCATCAAGGGCGCCAAGGTGGTGGGCTTCGCCGACCTGGGCATGGAAGCCATCTACGAGTTCGACGTGGTCGACATGCCCGTGACGGTGGCGGTGGATGCCGGCGGCACCAGCGCCCACATCGAAGGCCCGAAGATCTGGCAGGCCAAGATCGGCAAGATCCCCGTCGCGGTGAGCTGATCCGGCGTCGAGCCCACTGGTGTCCCCCGCCTTGGGGGACACGTCGGAGGCCAGCCACGCGTCCGGATCCCCGATAATTTCACCCCAGCAGCCCCAAAGCTGCCGGGGCACGCGCAACCGCCACGCGGCCCCTTCTCGGGAGAGCAGGGATGTCGCGAGAAACCAGCACACGCCTATCGTCAGCCGCCCGGCGGGCCGGCATCACCCCGCACACGGTCGCGTGGCCATGAGGGCCGCCGCGAGCGCCAGCGCGCCCCTGTTCCAGGGCATCGCGCGCACCAAGCTGCAGCCGCCTCGGCCACGCCGTGGCCTGATCGCGCGCCAGCGCCTGGACCTGCCTCTGGCCGATGCCCTGGCCCACCAGCGCCTCGTGCTGCTGTGCGCCCCCGCCGGCTTCGGCAAGACGGCCGCGCTCACCGCGCAGGTCAACGCCCTGCCCCAAGGCACCGCCCTGGCCTGGCTGGCCCTGGACGCCGACGACGACCTGGCCCGCTTCGCCGCCGGCCTGCTGGCCGCGCTGGAGCCTCACGATTTGCCTTGGCGCACTTCGCCCGAAGCCCTGGTGACCTCGCTCGATGGCAGCGCCAGCAGCCGCGCCCGCCTGGTGGCCGAACTGGTCAACGCGCTGGTGGCCACCGAGGTGCCGCGCGGCCTGATCGTGGTCGACGATGCCCACCGCGTGGCCGATGCCGCCGTGTTCGAACTGCTGGACCAGCTGGTCGAGCGCCTGCCCGAGCACTGGGGTCTGGTGGTCTCATCGCGCGTGGACCCAGCCCTGTCGCTGGCCCGCTGGCGCGCCCGCGGTGAGCTGGATGAGTTCCGCCAGGACAGCCTGCGCTTCACGCCGGACGAGATCGAGCAGTTGCTGGCCGCGCAGGACCATACGGCGGGCGCACAGCCTCTCGACGCCCATGCCCTGCTGGAACGCACCCATGGCTGGGCCGCCGGCCTGAGTCTCGCCATCAAGACCACGCGCCAGCCCACGGCGCTGGCCCAGGAGGCGTCCGACCGGCACATGTTCGACTACCTCGCCGCGGAGGTGCTCGACGACATGCCCGCCGAGCTGCGCCTGTTCCTGATGCGCTGCGCCGTGCTGCCCACGCTGAGCGCGGTGCGCTGCGCCGCCGTCTCGGGCGATGCGCGCGCGGCCTTCTGGCTGGAGGACATCGAGCGGCGCGGCCTGTTCGTCTCCGTGCTCGACGGCCCCGAGCTCACACTGACCTTGCACGACCTGCTGCGCGACTGCCTGGACGAGCGCCTGCGCCAAGAGCTGCCGCACGAGCTGGACGCCATCCTGCGCCGCGCCGCCGCCACCGAGCCCGACCCGGTGCGCCGCATCGCCTACCTGGCCCGCGCCCAGGCCTGGGTGGATGCCGAGCAGACCCTGCATGAGCTCGGACCCCGCCTGATCGCCGAAGGCGGGGCCGCCCAGGTGCGCCGCCTCATCGGCCAGTTCCCGCCCGAGGCGCAGCAACGATCACCCCGGCTGGCCCACCTGCTGGGCTTGTGCGCGTGGGCGCATTGGGACCTGCTGACCATGTACAGCGCACTGGCGCAGGCCGCCACGGGCCACGCCCAGGCGGGCGACCTGGCCGCATCCCAACGCGCCAAGGCGCTCAAGGTGATCGGCCTGGCCGCCGGTGGCTCGGTGCTGCAATCGGCCGTGCTGCTGCACGAGCTGCGCCAGCAGCCCATGGACACCTACGCCGAGGCCACCGCCTGGCAGGCGCAGAGCTGGCATGGCGTGGCCGCCGGCCAATTCACCACCGTGGCCGAGCCGCTGAACCGCACGCTCGACCTCCTGGAGACCACCGACGACGCCATGCTGTGGCTGCAGGCCGTGCCGCTGACCACCTTCTTCGGCCTGCCCGGCACGCGCGGCGCCATGCAGCGCTACGTGCAGGGCGCCCTGCAGCGCACGCCAACCGACCCGCCGACACCGCTTCGCGTGCTGGCCCAGGCCCTGCGTGCCGGCCTGGCCCTGTGGGGCGGTCAGCCGACCGAAGCCGCCGCCCTGCTCACCCAGGTCGACGAAGACTGCCGCTGGCTGAACCGCCCGCCCAACCTCAGCGGCTACCTGCAGGTGTTCCAGAGCCTGACCCTGGCCGTGCAGGGCGACCGCGACGGCGCCCTGGCGGCGGCGCAGGCCCGCCTGGCCAACCTGGAAGACGAACGCACCAGCGGCCGGCGCGACACCTGGCTGAACCACTTCTGGTACTTCAAGCTGCGCGTGGCCGATGTCCTGGACGATGCCCCCACCGTGCGCGCCGTGGCCGCCCAGCTCGAAGCCCAGCACAACCCGGTCGAGCACGCCCTGTTCGTACGCGAGCGCCTGCCCCTGCCGGCCCGCCTGGCCGCGCTGGCCGGCGACTGGGCCACCGCCGCCGAGGGCTACGCCCAGGCCCTGGGCCAGGAAGCCGCCATCGACCTGTACGGCCAGGCCATGGAGATCCGCACACGCCTGGCCCATGCCCTGCTGATGCGCGGCCGCACAGCCGAGGCCGCCGAGGTGCTGCAGCCCTTGTTCCAACGCGCCCAAGCCAGCGGTGAAGTGGCGGGCATCCTTTTCGCGGGGCCTCGCGCGCTGCGTGACCTGGCCGCGACGGACTGGGGGGCGCACCTGACCCAAGGTCAGGCCACATCGCTGGTGCACTGGGCGGCGTTGGCGGCAAGACGCCACGCCGATGCCCCGGCCGTGCCGGCGACACACGCCCCCGACCCATCATCGCTCATCGACCATGCACACGCGGTCTCGCCTGCAGGTTACTCACGCGCGGATGAGCGGGCCCCACCGGCGCAACCAGAAAACATCGCCGCCAACACCACCCAGCTACCCCTCAGCACGCGCGAGCTCGAAGTGCTGGCCCGCCTCGCCGCCGGCGACAGCAACAAGCTCATCGCCCGCGCCTTCGACCTCAGCCCCCACACCGTCAAGCGGCATGTGGCCAACATCCTGGACAAGCTGGGCGTCGATTCCCGAGGCCAGGCGGCGGCCTGGTACGTGCGCCATGGCCGCTGAGGCCGGCTGAGCCCCACTGGAAGGATCCCCCAAGAGGATCCCCCCATCCGGGTTGGCCCATCGCCGACGGGCCAATGGCTCTTTTGGCCGATGCCTGGCCCACGGCGTTTGCGGAGACTGGCGCCCTGTCACGAGCCTTGTCGCTCGTTCCAACGCCAGCCAAGGAGCCCCGCCATGTCCCCCATCCCCGCCCTGCTCGATCCCGCCGCCCAGGCCATCCACCAGACCGCGCAGCAGCCCACCGCCCCGCGCTTCGACATCTACGCCGGCATCCACAAGGCCCTGCGCAGGCTGATGGCCGACACGCTCGGCCGCCTGGGCCGCTGCGACCTGGACCACCCCGGCGACCTGCGCGACACGCTGGACCGCACCGCTCTGATGCTGGACCTGATGGCCAGCCACATCGACAGCGAGAACACGGTGATCCACACCGCCATCGAGGCCCGCCTGCCGCAGGGGGCCCGCCAGACCACGGAAGACCACGTGGAGCACCAGCACAGCATCGCCGCGCTGCGCCAGGACGTTCAGGCCCTGCGCCAGGCCCGCCCGGATCTGCGCCCCCTGCTGGGCCGCCATCTCTACCGCCAGATGGCCCTGTTCGTCGCCGAGAACCTGGAGCACATGCATGTGGAGGAGACGGCCAACAACGCCACGCTGTGGTCCCTCTTCACCGACGCGGAGATCGCCCAGTTCGAAGGCCAGATCGTCGGCCGCCTGAGCCCGGAGAAGGTGATGGCCTACATGCGATGGTTCGCCATCAGCCTGTCCACCGCGGAGCTCACCGGCTTCCTGCAGGCCATGCGCCTGGGCGCACCGGCCGAGGCCTATGAGGCCACGCTCGCGCTGATCAAGGGCGAGCTCTCGCCCGAGCGCTGGGACCGCCTGGCCACCGCGCTGCAGATGGGCAGCCTGGTGCCTGCCTCCACCGCCACGCATTGAGCCCCCGGCGGCAAGGAAGCAAGCACCATGAAACGCTGGCTCAAGATCAGCCTGGCCACCGTCGGCGCGCTCGCCGCCGTGGCCGCCACCACCCTGGGCTGGGCCCTGCACCAGGCCGACGCCAGGATGGCGCGCCACGTCCGCATCGCCAGTCACCCCGTGACACCTGGGCAGGACGCCGCCTCGCTGTCACGGGGGCGATACCTGTTCGAATCGCGCGGCTGCACCGACTGCCACGGCACGCATGGCGGCGGCAAGCTCTTCATCGACGATGGCGCCATGAAGGTGGCCGGCCCCAACATCACCAGGGGCCCCGGCAGCGTGGTCGTCGGCTACCGCCCGGAGGATTGGGAGCGCGCCATCCGCCACGGCGTCAAGCCCGATGGCAAGCCGCTGATGATCATGCCGTCAGAAGACTACAACCGCCTCACCGACCAGGACCTGGCCGCGCTGGTGGGCTACCTGCGCCAACTGCCCCCCGTGGCCGGCCAGGGCGCCGTGCTGCAGTTGCCACCGCCCGTGCGGGCCCTGTACGGCCTGGGCCTGATCCAGGATGCCGCCGCCCGCATCGACCACAGCCTGCCGCCTCAGGAGCCCGTGCCCGAAGGCGTGACGGTGGCGCACGGCCGTTACGTGGCCAACATGTGCATGGGCTGCCACGGCCCGCTGCTGGCCGGCGGCAAGATCCCGGGTGCCCCGCCCGACTGGCCCGCCGCCGCCAACCTGACCAGCGGCGACGGCAGCGGCATGAGCCCCTACACCAGCGCCACCGCCTTCGGCACGATGATGCGCACCGGCCGCCGGCCCGACGGCACGCAGGTCAGCAGCGTGATGCCTTTCGGCGCACTCAAGCACCTGAGCGACACCGACGTGGGCGCGCTCTACGCCTACCTGCGCACCTTGCCGCCTCAGGCCAAGGGCCCGCGCTGAGGCAAGGCGCTCCAACGCCCAAGAAAAAACCCGGCCTACACAGCCGGGTTTTTCAATGCCTGCACACGGGCATCAGCGAACCGCACGCTCATGCGTGGGCTGGCAGCAGGCGTTTTTCCAGTTCATCAAGATCCGCCTTCACCAGATCCTTGTCCAGTTCATCGCTGATCGTCGCGGCCACCTGCGGGCTCCAGGCCTGACGCAGGTAGCCCAGGAACCGTGGCGCGGCGACCACCTTCAGGGACGCGAAGCGCCCCTCCTGGTGGTGTTGCGCCAGGCGTTGCGCCACCTGCTTGGCGAAACGCTGGCCCTCCTGGTGGAGTTCGGCCTCGCCCGCCGAGGTGGTGACGCTGTTGCCGCGCCGCCCGTGGGCATCGTTGCGCATTTCCGCCGCCTTGGCATGGGCGTCCGGGTCGGTCAGTTCCTCGACAGGCTTGAGAAGGCGGTCGTCGGCTTCCAGCAAACGTGCGATGGCCTCATCGGCCACCAGAATCCAGGTTTTTTTCATGGGGTGCTCCGTTCTTCGCCTCATGAATGGCGATGCCCACACGGGGGCAACCCACGTGCCCGGTGCCCGGGCCGTCGCCGGCCGCTAGGATGGCGACCATGAAGAAGAACGCCTACTTCGACCCGACCAAACCGCATCACCGCCCCGGCGGCTTCCAGAACAACTACCTGGAGTTCCGTGAGAAGCGTTGGCACGAGTTGTTGCGATGGCGCTGGGAGGCCTGGCGCAAGGGCGAGCCTCAACCACCGAAAGATCCCATCGCGGTGGTCGAGCCAGACCTCGCCTTCATCCACGCCAACGCGAAGGCCGGCACGGCCATGGCGCCCGCCGTCACCTGGGTCGGCCACATCACCGTGCTGGCGCAGATGGGCGGCCTGAACTTCCTGACCGACCCGGTGTTCTCCGAGCGTTGCTTCCCGGTGCAGTGGGCCGGCCCGCGCCGACACACGCCGCCGGGCCTGCGCCTGGACCAGTTGCCCCGCATCGACGTGGTGCTGCTGTCCCACAACCACTACGACCACATGGACGAAGGCTCGCTGCTCGCGCTGGCGCAGCAGGCGGGCGGGGCGCCCCTGTTCATCACGCCGCTGGGCCACAAGGCCTGGTTCGCGCGCCATGGCATCCACGGCGTGGTCGAGTTGGACTGGTGGGAGCGCCACCTGGTCCACGCCACCGAGCGCAATGCCCGCATCCCCATCGTGTTGACACCGGCGCAACACTGGTCGGCGCGCACGGCCACCGATGCGCTGTGCAGCCTGTGGGGCGGCTTCGCGGTGCTGTCACCCGATTGCCACCTGTACTTCGCGGGCGACACGGCTTACTCGAAGGATTTCGCCGACATCCGCCAGCACTTCTCGATCGACCATGCCCCCGGCCTGGGCGGAGGCTTCGACATCGCGCTGCTGCCCATCGGCGCCTACGAGCCTCGCTGGTTCATGAAGGACCAGCACTGCAACCCGGCCGAATCCGTGCAGATCTTCAAGGACCTGGGCGCCAAGCTGGCCCTGGGCGTGCACTGGGGCACCTTCCAGCTCACCAACGAAGCCCTGGACGAACCGCCCAAGGCCTTGCAGCGCGCGCTGCAGGCGCAGCGCGTGCCTGCGGACCGCTTCAAGGTGCTGCCCATTGGCGCCACGTGGCGCCTGCCACCGCGGCTGTGAGCCCAAGGCCCAGGGCCCGGCTCACATGCAGGCTTCGGGCCACCGAGGCCTTCTACTTGTCCTTGATGAGCTCCCGCCAGAAGACACGGCGGGTGGCCGTGCTGGCCGGCGAATCGGGGGGGTCGGCCCCCACCGTCCCACCGGTGGACAGCTTGCCGATGCCCACGGTATTGCCCGAGGCCGTCTTGTACAAGGTCAGCGATGTGGCCAGCCCGTCGGCGGAGAGCACCTCGCCCACCGTGGTGGTGCTGCTCACCGCCAGGCCCGTGCTGTAGCTCACGTAGTTCAGGTAGCTTGAGCCGCCCACGCTGCAGGCACCGGTCGTGCTCGGCACGTTCGAGACGTAGATCAGCACGCCTTCCTGCAGGGTCGGGTCGACGTTGATGCGCTCGCCGCTCAAGGGCAGGTCTTCGTACCAGCCATACATCGTCGACATGCTCACCGCATAGCCCACGCTGCTGGTGGCGATGCGCGCGTTGCCCGAGGTGGACAATATCTGCTTGACGAAGCAGCCGGTGGTCGAGGAGGCACTGCAGGTGTTGGCGCGCGGACTGCCGTACAGGCTGGAACTGCTGGTGGCCAGCGTGTCCTTGATCGCATACAGCGATTGTGTACCCGTGCTGGAAATGTCGCTCACGCCCAGGTAGGCCCCCGTGCCCACGTAGATCACGCGCTGGTTGCTCACCAGCCCCAACTCGGGCCGCGTGGTGACGGGCTGGCGGGTACCGGTGCTGTCCATCAAGGTCGCGAGCGACTGCGCCGTGGCGCTGCCGCCACCGGCCGTCAGGCTGGCAATGTTGAAGCGCCAGAGGTTGCCGTACAGATCACCGCCATAGATGTAAGGCGAGGTGTTGTTGGTACCGCTCTCCAGCCAGCCCGAGATCTTGGCCAGGCCGCTCGGGCACGGTGCGGCCGAGCACCCGCTTACCGTGCCGCCACCCGTGGTCGTGCCCACGCCGTTGTCGATCTTCTTGATGATGGCGCCGGTCTGCGCGTTGAGCACGTACAGGATGCCGTGCCCGCTGCCGGGCGAGACATTGTTGTAGCCCGAGGTGAGCACCACCGTCCAGGTGCCGTCTGACAGCTTGGTCACCACCGGCGTGCCAAAGGCATAGCCGAGATCGGCATCGCTGATGTAGGGGCTGGACTTGCTGGTGTCGTACGTGAACTCCCACAGGATCTTGGGCGACGCCGGCGTCGTCACATCGAGCGCATAGAAGCCGCGACCGCCCGCCCCCAGCCCCCCCACCAGGATCGTGTGCCAGGCGCCACCGTAGTAGACATCGGCCTGGGACAAGGTGCCATCGTTGAGGAACACGTGGTTGGACGCGTAGTTCTTGTCCGCCAGCTTGTACAGGCTGGGCAGCACCAGCGACGGCAGGTAGGCCCAGACTTCGGCTCCCGTGTCGGCATTGAAGGCGTGCACCATGCCATCGTTGGCGTTCACGTAGACCATGCCCTGGCGGCCGGCATTGCTGCTTTTGAAGGCCGCGTAGCCCGAGTCCGCGTAGCCGTAGAGCGGTGCCTGTACATACACCGGCTGTCCGCTGACGATGTCGCCCAGCACGTGGGTGCGCGGGAAGTAGTAGGCGGTGTTGGCCGTGCCTTCGTTGCTGCGGTCGCCGCGCAAGTAGTTGACGAGGTTGATGCCGCCGGCGCCCGTGTTGCTGCCCGCCGTGGTGCTGTCGATCTGCGACGCGGTCGGCAGGCAGGTGCTGCCCGAGGAGCACATCTGCGACAGCGAGGTCATCGCCGCCACCTTGAAGTAGCCCTGCATCGTGCTGTTGAGCGAGGCCCACTTGAACGGGATCAGCGCGCCGGCCGAGCTGTCGTAGGTGTAGATGACGCGTGAGTCGTAAGCGATCTTGTCGAGCAGCGGCGTGGTCGCGAGCGTGGCCGATGAATCCGTGCAGTCCTTGCCCGAGCCTGATTCGGACCAGTCCGGCGTGGTGGACACGGCGCCCGTCGTGGCATTGACGCTGTAGCGCGCCAGATCCCCGAACCACTTGGCCGCGCAGAAGGTCACGCCGAAGGCGTAGTTGCTGCCCGTGGTGGACAGGTTGGCGGTGCTCAGCGTGGGTGCCGCGGCGGAGCTGGTGGCCGCGTTCACGCTGTTGATGAAGCTGGTCAGGCCCGTCTTGAGTTCGCTCGGGTTGGTGGCGCTGTAGAAGGTGCCGCGTCCGTTGACCGCCGTGTGCCAGAGGTCATCGATGGTGGTCTGGGTGTCGCCCTTGGGCACGGGCCAGTTGCAGCTGCCGGACTTCTGCCAGCTGCAGGTCCCCGCGGACAAGGTGCTTGAGCTCGTGGTGGTGCCCTTGAGCACGTCGTAGTAATCGCCGCTGGTGGCCGAGGCGTAGTTGCTCAGGTACTGCATGTAGCCCGAGGCGCCCATGCCCACCGTGTAGGTGTACATGCGCTGCTGGCCGTTGGAGTAGCTGTTGCTGGCCACGTCCGCGCCGGTGGCCCCGCTGGTGGCATTGCCCAGGGCGGCCGTGCGCAGGTCGGTAGCGTAGTAGTACTCGGCCACATCGGCCAGGGTGTTGGCGGTGGCCGTGCCATCGAGTTGCGGACGAGATTCGCTGCTGTCCTGGTCGCCGATGGCCGTGCTGGCATTGACCTGCGTGGGCGTGGCGCTGCTGGCGTTCCAGTAACCATCGGTGGTCAGGATGGTGTAGTTGCGCTGGCAGGCGTACTGCATCGGGTCGATCGCACTCTGGTTGTTGACCTTGCTGAGCTTGCCCGCGAAGTACTGGCCCGCCGTGGCCAGCGCCGATCGCAGCGATGTCCCGCTGGTGGGCTTGGCCGCCACGAGCTTGCTGTACCAGGCCGACTTTTGCCCCGAGCTGGTGGTGGTGATGTCCAGCACGTTCAGGAAATCGCTGCCCGTGTTGTTGTTGATGCTCATGTAGCCCAGCCGGTAGCTGGTGCTCAGGGCCGCCATCGCGATGCTCGATGCCGACTTGGCCATCTGCATGCGTGTGCGGTAGTAGGCCCACCAGTTGGCGAAGTTGGTCATCTCCTCCGTGTAGGTGCAGGTGGTGCCGGCGCAGTCGGTGCGGGTGCTGGCCTTGGCGCTGGTGCCCGGGTAGGGGTAGCTGCCGGTGGCGGCGGAAATCGTCACCTTCGTGTTCGAGCCCGCCACGCTGGAGGTCACGCCGGGGTAGCGGGGATAGGTGTAGGTCACGCCCGTGCCGGGGTCGGTGTCGATGCGCGCGGCCTGGCAGCTCGTCAGGGCCGAACTGCTGCACCAGCGCAGGTAGCCGGGATACGGGTAGGTGGCCGTCGCCGCGCTCTGCGTGTTGCAGGTGCGCAGGTTGGCGGAGGTGCAGTATTCGCCGGCGATGAAGGTGTAGTAGTAGGCCGTGCCGCCCGTCAGGTCCTGCGTGGTACCGGAGTTGCTGGACGTGAACAGGTTGCTGGTACCGGTGTTGGGCGCACCGCTGGCCGTCATCACCCCGAAGCCGTCGAAGGGCACCTTGGTCCAGGCCGAGGTGTTGGCCGAGGTCATGCTGTTGTAGCTGCTGCCGTCGTACTTCACCGGCGGCGTGTAGGTCACGGCCGGGTCGTAGAACACCCCGTTGAAGCGGCTGTTGCGCACCAGGGCCGTGGTGCTCTTGTAGTCCTCGGCCCAGTCGGGCATGAAGTCCCAGTACATCGAGCCCGAGTCATCGAGGATGAAGAAGATGTTGGGCTTGACCAGCGTGGCCGTCGAAGTCTGCAGCGGAGACGTGGCGATGTCGGTCACGGCGCTGTGTGCCTGCGCCGCGCACAGCGCCAGCAAGGCGGCCGGCGCCCACCGGAGCCATCGGGTGAATGCGGATGGGGTCATGGCGTGCGCTCCTGCTGTCTTCTGTCTCACAAGGCCACCATGGCCTGGGTGTAGCTCACGGTGTTGCGCGGCCCGTTCACCTGCACCGTGATGCGGTAATACACCTGGCTGGTGCAGGTCTGCGGCGGGCCGATCTTCTTGCTGTTGCCGCATTCGGCCGAGGTGGGCACCACGGTGCAGCCATTGGTGATGCTGGCGTCGCCCGCGGCGCTGCACATGCGCTGGATCACGTAGGACATGGTGTTGCCAGCGCCATCGGCGGCGCCGTTGTTCACGCTGACCGGGGTGATCGTCTTGGCCAGCGCGGTCCACAGGTCTTCCCAGCTCTGGGTGCTGGTCGGGTCCAGCCGGGTCGCGCTGAAACCCCACGCCGCCTGGTCGCAGGCCAGCACGGTGCTGCCCACCGCGCAGGCGGAGGCCGTGGCGGACGCCGCCTTGCCCTTGTTGCCCTCCAGCCAGGCGATGGCCGCTTCCGTGGCCTGGTCGGCCGAACTGGTGGCCGCCTGCTGGAACGCCAGGTTGCCCGCGATCACGTTCGAGGTGGATGTCGAGCGCAGCAGGGCCACCGAGGCCAGCCCCATCACCACCAGGATGATCAGGGAGATCAACAGCACGATGCCCTGCTGCCTGGGCTTGTGTCGGCTCAACATCCGCCGGTCCCGCCTTGGTAATTGGTCTGCGAGCCCTGCCAGATCATGTTGCGCAGCGGCACCGTGGTCTCCAGGGTCTTGTACCGGTAGTACTGGTAGTCGGTCAGCTTGCTCAGGTCGATCGGCGCGTCGGTGCTGCCGGCCCAGGTCGGCGTGGGCGCCGTGTAGGTCTTGTCGTACTGCGCGCTCTGCGCCACCACGGCCAGGCGCAGCCCGATGATCCGCGCCCAGCGGCAGTTCAGCGCCAGGGTCACGGCCGTGTCGGCGGCGCTGCCCGGCGTGGCCTGGTCATAGACACCGACGATGCCACTCATGTTGCCGACCGTGTTGTCACGGGCGTACTGCGCACGCAGGCTCACCACCCCGCCGGCCACGGTGCTCCAGCGGTCGTCCGTGGTCTTGCTGCAGTCGTACTTCAGGTAGTCGCAGCTCTTGAGCTGCTTGCTGCGCACCGCGTAGGCGCGCAAGGTGGGCGAACTGCCCAGGTTGTAGACGATGTCGTTGACCACCAGGCCCGTGGTGGCGTTCGTCACGGTGAGCACCGAGCCGGCGATCGCCGTGACCTTGCCCAAGACCAGCGCACAGGGCTCGGCGCGGGTGGCCGGCGCGGCCAGCACCCAGTCGCCCACGGCGAAGGAGGCCGGCACGGTCACTGTCAGGCTGGTGGCCTGCGAGATGGCCGTCAGGGGGTCGCCTTCGGACGATCCGGCCGAAGAGCCCGCCACCACCAGCAGGGTGTCCGTCTTGTCGTCGCCTGCGGGCACCTTGGACGAATTGAGCGTCAGCGGCCCCAGCGCATTGAGCGCCACAGCCTCGCCGGAGGCTGTGCTCGTGTAGTTCAGGCTGCAGCCCAGCACCGTGAAGGCGCTGACGCCCTGCCCGGCCTGGCGGATGTCGCGCTCCAGGTTGTACAGGCCCAGCGCCGCGCTGATCTGGGCGTCGTTGCCGCCGGTGGTGGTGCGCTTGTTGCCCTCGGCCGCGCCGAACACCTGCATCATGATGACCATGGCGAACATGCCGATGGCCAGGCTCACCATGATCTCGATCAGGCTGAAGCCCCGGCTGAAGGTACGCCGCGCCCTCATTCCGCCACCTGCGCCAAGGCGATGTACTGGTGCTTGTCGGTGTCGCCCGGGGCTTTCCAGAAGACGGTGATGGTGGCCAGATTGCTGCCCGTGGCGAAGGTCACGGTGGGCGGGTAATCCGTCACCTGCGGCAGGCCGGAGGTCTTGAGCACGTTGTACCAGGCGGTGTAGCCCGCGCCACCGGAGGCATAGTTGGCCGACAGCACGCCCACGGTGCGCTTGCTCATCCACATCTGAGAGATGAGGTTTTGTGCCTGGATGGCCGCGATGGTGCGGTATTGCGCGTCGGACGATTGCCGCACCGCGGTGGACTGCATGGACACCAGGCCCAGCACGCCGATGGCGAAGATCAACAGCGCGACCAGCACTTCCAGCAGCATGAAGCCGCCTTGGGATGGGTTTCGGGGACGAGAGTGAGGGTGGCTCATTGCTGCACGCAATTCATCGGATCGCCGGTCACCTGCCGGGCGGGGTCGCACATCCGGATCTGGCCTGAGGTGCCGATCAGCACGCGCAGGCAGCGCACCGTTGAGCACGTGGCCTTGGTCGAGGAGATGTTGACCGTCTGGTCGGCCAGCGTGATGCCATCGACGGCCACCTGCTGCCCCAACCCGTTGAAGCCGATGGCCGACGCGCTGGCCGACACGGACACGTTGTTCACGCTCGAGCCCGAAGGGCTGACCTGGATGATGTAAGGCTTGATGGTGTCGCTCGCGGCCGTGCCGCAGGCGCCTGCGGGCGAACCGGTGTCATCCTTCTTGAGGTTGATCACCCAGTAGGCACCCGTGGTGCTGAGGCCGCAACTGTTGTCCACCGCCGTGGTGAACTGGAACCGCACGATGGCATTGCGCCGCACCGCCTCGGCCCGAGCCATCTGCAACCCCGTCTGCAGGGATTCCGCCGTGCTGCGCACGCGGGTGTTGAGCATCCATTCGGCGAAGGACGGTGCGGCCAGCGCCAGCAGCACCGCGAGGATGGCCACGCCGACCATCAACTCGATCAGGCTGAAACCCCGCACACCAGCGCCATGGCGTCGGCGCACACGTACTGCCGGCGGCGTCATCAGCAGATCCCGCCCTTGGCCGTGATCCAGCAGGTGGTGGAACCGGTCCAGCCGCTGACGCCGTCGATCTTGGTTGTCCTGGCATCGGCCTGGTCCACCGTGTAGATGAAGTTGGCCATCGCCCCCTTGCCGGTCGCGGTGAGCTTGTACGCGCTGGCAGTCGCCCCGGTACAGGTGAAATCGAAATACTTCCCGCTCGTCGAATCCGCCACATGACAGGCGCCGTTGTCCGCGTAGGTTCTCGCGTCCTGGAACCACTGTTCCATTTTCACGCGGTTGCCCGCCAGGGTGGACGTGGCCTCGGATATCCGCCCGCGGCGCAAGTAATCCGTGTAGGCCGGCATCGCAATACTGGCCAGTATCCCGATGATGACCACCACGATCATCACCTCGATCAGCGTAAAGCCCCTCATCAGGGCATTTTTCTTATTCACGATCACCCCTTGGCGAATATGAACCGCATATATACGACCGCATCACCTCAGGAGATTGAATGTGACGTGGCGTGATTGTTTTTCTCAGTGCCAGTGTGTGAGGGATATGTGTGGCCGGAATGTAGTAACGTGAAGCAACGTAAACACGTGGCGAACAGGTGACATATTCGTGACGCATTCATCAAATGGCGTCGCACAAACTAAAAAAACCTCCCGGGATTACCCCGGGAGGTTTTTGTTTGAAGGCAGAAAGCGCGCGGCTCAGTGCACGGTGCGCCCGAACTGGAAGTTGCCTTCCGCGTCCGCCACGACCGGGATCACGTCCTTCGGGCCGAACTTGCCCTGCAGGATCAGCTTGGCCACCGGGTTCTCGATGCGCTGCTGGATGGCGCGCTTCAGGGGCCGCGCACCGAACACCGGATCGAAGCCCGCCTTGGCCAGTTCCACCAGGGCCTGCGGCGACACGTCCAGCTTCATCTCCATCTGCTCCAGGCGCTTTTCCAGGCCCTTGAGCTGGATCTTCGCGATGGATTCGATGTTGGCCTGGTCCAGCGCGTGGAACACCACCACCTCGTCGATGCGGTTGAGGAACTCGGGGCGGAAGTGCTGCTTCACCTCGACCCACACCGCGTCCTTGATGTCGCTTGATGGTTGCCCAGCCATCTGCATGATCTGGTGCGAGCCCAGGTTGCTGGTCATCACGATCACGGTGTTCTTGAAGTCCACGGTGCGGCCCTGGCCATCGGTCATGCGGCCATCGTCCAGCACCTGCAGCAGCACGTTGAACACGTCCGGGTGGGCCTTCTCGACCTCGTCGAGCAGCACCACGCTGTAGGGCTTGCGCCGCACGGCCTCGGTCAGTGTGCCGCCTTCTTCATAGCCCACGTAGCCCGGGGGCGCACCGATCAGGCGGCTCACCGAGTGCTTCTCCATGAACTCGCTCATGTCGATGCGGATCAGGTGCTCCTCGCTGTCGAACAGGAAGCCGGCCAGCGC
>DXIO01000139.1 GCA_019112875.1 Candidatus Aquabacterium excrementipullorum | reverse complement strand
TGGCCACATCCCCCGGGAAGGCCCAGAAAGGCGTGCGCTCGCTCGATGTGGCGCAGTTGGGATAGGCCGGATTGGCCGAGGGGCCGGCCAGCGTTTTCTCCAGCACCATGGAGATGTACTGGTCGTTGCTGCCTTCCAGCGTGTTGCCGTTGAGGATCACCTCCACGCCCGTGGCCCGCGCGTAGCGGCGCACGGCGTTGATGCGTGAATTGATCGGCTCGTACGCGTCCACACCCACGCCGTTCTCGCTGGTGACGCGGATGCCGTCGGGCACGCGCGCGGCCATCGAATGGTTGCCTTCGGTGTGGCCCGGTGTGTGGACCAGGGCCAGGCCCGGCCCCAGGCTCAGGCTGCCGTCGAAGCACACCACCTTGTCTTGCGGGATCCCGGCGATGCCCTGCGGGCAGTACCAGTCGGCCTGCACGGGCAGCAGCGCCTGGGTACAAGCCCATTCCTGACGGTGCACCAGCAGGCGCGCGTTCGGAAAGTAGCCCGGCCGCCCTGCACTGCCCAACCAGCGGCGCACATCCTGTGTGTGCAGATGGTCGTAGCTGATGTAGTCGACCTGATCCGGCGTGATGCCGCACTGGGCCAGAGCGCCTTCGACGGTGTTGTACTGAGGCGCAACCAGGCGGTTTACAGCAGGCGGAATGCCCCGCGCCAGGCGCTTGAAAAACGGCGTCTCGCGGTTGGCCTCGTGGTCGGTGGGCGACAGCATCAGCGTGCGCAAGGCCCCCTCGTGGTCCAGGTACTGCACCACGAACAGCCGGTTGAGCAGGTGCACCAGCGGAAACTTGAAGCCGTACTGCGCGAACACACCAGTGAAGGCGTAGTAGGTTGGGTACGGGGCGCGGATCAGGTCGAAGCTTCGGTAGAACAGCACTTCAGGCTCGGCCATCATGCGGTCGCGCAGCGCCTGGGCATGGCGGCGCACGTCGCGCAGGCGGTCCTGTGGGCTGGCGGCATCGCGGGCGCCGTCGAAGTCGGTCAAGCGGCGCATGCCAGGCTGGAGTGTGGATACAGGCAAGGTGCTCATGGGAATCCTTCGTTGATTCTTCTGTGACTTCAATAACCCGCCATGCGGGCCGTGACGAAGCGGTTCACGGCATCGGGCAAGTGCTTGCCCAACTGGTAGAACAGGCGCGTCTGCCAGCCCACGGCGGAGTGCACGGGCATGCGCCCCGGCGCCATCTGTGCCAGGCGCCACACGGTGCGGGCGACGTCATCCGCGCTCAGGCGCACGCCCAGCGTCTTCACGGTTTTCATCTTGCTGACCTCATCGGCCACCATGGCGGTGTTGACGAACAGCGGCAGCACATCGACCACGCGGATGCCGTGGCGCTGCCATTCGATGTCCAGCGCCTCGGTGAGGCCGCGCACCGCCGCCTTGGTGGCCGAGTAGGTGGCCAGCATCGGCTGTCCGTACAGGGCCGAGGCCGAGCACATGTTGATGACGCGCGCCCCCGGCGTGTGGCGCAGCCAGGGCAAGGCCGCGTGGCAGCCGTTGAGTACGCCCTTGAGGTTGATGTCGATGACGCGGTGATGGCGGGCAACCTCCGTGTCTTCGAAGGGCGCTGTGATGGCGATGCCCGCGTTGTTGAAGAGCACGTCCAGGCGCTGGCCGGCGGCCTGCCAGAAGGCTTGCAGCGGTGCGGCCCAGCCTTCGGCATGCGACACATCCAGGCGCGCAGCATGGCAACGGGCCGGGCCGAGTTCACGCGCCAGGGCTTGCACGGCCGCCCCGTCCACGTCGGCCAGGCCGACGAACCAGCCAGCGGCGGCAAAGCGCTGCGCCACGGCGCGTCCGATGCCGGCGGCGGCGCCGGTGATGAAGATGCTGCGGATGGGATTGCTCGACGCCATGAGGTGGCCCTTGTAGAAGAGACGTGCCGCAGCTTAGGCCGACAGGGTTGCCCCGTCTTGACCTGCACGGCCATCGATTTGACAATTTCGTCCATGCCATCGTTGCCAACCGGTCTGTCAGGGTCACCCTTCGCTCGCCTGCGCGACCGTGATCTGGTGCCTGGCATGGTCCCGCTGTCACTCGTGCGCGTGCTGACCGAGCATCTGCTGAGCCAGGGCGTCGCGCCGCAGGAAGTGTTGGGGGCCGCGCTGGCCGCACGGCTGGAACAACACACCGAGGACCACTTCAGCCGCCTGCCCGCCGAGGACTACTGCCAATTGCTGCTCAAGGCGGCCGAGCACCTGCATGATCCGCTGCTGGGCCTGCACCTGGGCCAAGGCATCCGCCCGACCCACCTGGGCGCGCTGGGCTACGTGCTGCTGGCCTGCGAGAACCTGGGCGCAGCGCTGACGCGCATCCAGCGTTACCACCGCCTGGTCAACGACATCAACCCGATCGAGCCGCAAATCGTCGGGGATCAGCTCGAACTGCGCTGGGGCGCCGCACACGGCCGCACCGGTGCGCTGTACGACGAATCCGGCATCACCGGCATCGTGCAGATCGGGCGTGACCTGTGCGGCGAGCGCCTGCCCGTCACCGCGCTGGATTTCATCAACCCGCCGCCGCGCGATGCCCGCCCCTACGAGCGCTACTTCGGCTGCAAGGTGCGCTTCGGCCAGCCGATGACGCGCCTGGTGTTGCCGCTGGCCAGCCTGGCCTCGCCCCTGCGCCAGACGGACCCGACGCTGCTGCGCCTGATGGAGCGCCAGGTGGACGCCGCGATGTCCCGCCTGCCCGTGGCCGGCGACCTGGGCGAGATGGCCCGGCGCGTGATCGCCCACCTGGCCCCGCAAGGCCTGCCCGAGTTGCCTCAGGTGGCGCACGAACTGCGCCTTTCGCCGCGTGTGTTCTACCGCCGGCTGGCCGCGCAGGGCTTGAACTTCCGTGATCTGCGCGAGACCGCGCTGCGCCAGGTGGCCGAGATGCACCTGCGCGACGAGCGCCTCACGCTGGCCGAGGTGGGGGCATTGCTGGGCTATTCCGAGCAGAGCGCCTTCTCACGCGCCTTCAAGCGCTGGGCCGGCATGTCGCCCCAGGCATGGCGCCAGCAACAGGCCCTCAGCTCAGCAGCCTGACCAGGGCCGTGGGGTGCAGGCCCCAGCCCAGCAAGCCGGAGAGCCCCATCAGGATGCCGAAACCGGCCGGCACCAGGCTCAGTGCGAACAGCCAACGCAACTGTGTGAGCGAAGTGATGGCCAGCAGCGAGATCGCGATGGCGATCAGCGCATCCGACAGGTCGAACTGGTCGTCGTGGAAGTTCAGCGCATCGTAGGTGGCCTGGTCCTGCGCGGCCTGGCGCTTGAGCTCTTCCTTCTTGACGGTCTGGTCCTTCACCAGGGCCTCGTATTGCGCGATGGCCTGGTCGTAAGACACGCGGGCACCGGCCGGTTGCACCGCGGCCTGCAGGCGCAACTGCACCAGCTCGGCCTTGGCCACTTCCTCGCGCATGTTGCGCGCCTGATAAAAGCCCCAGTGATCGACCTTGTCGGCCTGTGCTTGCTGCATGGCTTGGACGATGTTGTCGTCCTTGACCTTGCAGATGCCAGTGAAGGTGGCCAGCAGCGCCACCGTCACGCCCACGGCCGGGTTGATCCACGATTTGCGGCGTGGGGCGCCGGCCGGGTCGTCATCGTCGTCCTTGGCGAGTTCAAGCGGGTCGATGTCCATGCAGAACCTCTCGATCGGTCAGGCCGGTTGTCGCTGCGCCACGGCTGGCCTGCGCCCTGCCCCGCGCCGCCAGCGCAGCTTGTCCATCAGCACGAACACCACGGGCGTCGTGTACAGCGTCAGCAACTGGCTCAGGATCAGGCCGCCCACGATGGCGATGCCCAGGGGCTGGCGCAGTTCGGCGCCATCGCCCGTGCCCAGGGCCAGCGGTACCGCGCCCAGGATGGCCGCCGCCGTCGTCATCAGGATGGGACGCAGGCGCAGGCAGGCCGCACGGTAGATGACCGGGCCGGCGCGCTCGTCGGTCACGCGCTGCCGCGCGATGGCGAAGTCGATCATCATGATCGCGTTCTTCTTGACGATGCCGATCAGCAGGATCACCCCGATCAGCGCGATGATGGAGAACTCCGTCTTGAACAGCATCAGGGCCAGCAGCGCCCCAACGCCGGCCGAGGGCAAGGTCGACAGGATGGTGATCGGGTGCACCAGGTTCTCGTACAGGATGCCCAGCACCAGGTAGATCGCGATGATGGCGGCCCCGATCAGCAAGGGCTGGCTGGACAGTGCCTGCTGGAAGGCATTGGCCGTGCCCTGGAAGCTGCCGCGCACCGACACCGGCACCCCGGTCTCGGCCATGGCGTTGTTGATGGCATCCGTGGCCTCGGACAGGGACACGCCCTCGGGCAGGTTGAAGCTGATGGTCGAGGCCGGCGCCCCGCCCTGGTGGTTGACCGACAGGGGCGTGTTGGTGGTCTCGATCTTCGCGAAGCTGGCCAGCGGCACCTGCTCGCCGACGTTGTTGGTGAAGTAGAGGCGGTCCAGCGTCTCGGGCCCTTGCAAGTAGGGCGGCGCCAGCTCCATCACCACGCGGTACTGGTTCAGCGGGTTGTAGATCACGCCCACCTGGCGCTGGCCGAAGGCGTTGTTCAAGTTGGTGTCGATGGCGCTGACCGTCATGCCCACGCGGCTGGCCGCGCCCCGGTCGATCACCACCGAGGTCTGCTGGCCTCGGTCTTGCTGGTCGGTGTTCACATCCGTCAATTCGGGCAGGTTGGACAGCGCATTGCGCACGCGCGGCTCCCAGGTGCGCAGGTCTTCCAGCTCGTCGGCCTGCAGCGTGTACTGGTACTGCGCGTTGGATTGACGGCCACCGATGCGGATGTCCTGCGCCACGACCAGGAAGAGGCTGGCACCGGCTTCGCGCCCCAGCTTGCCGCGCAGCCGGGCAATGACGGCATCGGCAGACACCTTGCGCTCGGCCAAGGGCTTGAGCGTGATGAACAGGTTGGCGCCGTTGCGCTGCCCGCCGCCGGTGAATCCATTGACGTTGGCCACGGCCGGGTCTTCCAGCAGGATGGCCATGAAGCGGTCCATGCGCTGGCTCATGATCTGGAAGGAGCTGCCCTGATCGGCCTGGATGTTGCCGATCAACAGGCCCGAGTCCTGCTGCGGAAAGAAGGTCTTGGGGATGGCCGCGTACAGGTAGACGTTGAGCGCCACCACGCCCACCAGCGCCGCGATGGCCAGCGGCTGGTGGCGCAGCACCCACATCAGCGATCGGCGGTAGCCGCGCATCAGCCCGCGGTTCAGCCCGGCCAGCCAGGTCATGACGCGGCCCTGGCGACGGCGAACCTGCTGGGGCGTCTCGTCGCGCGGCTTGAGCACGGCGGCGGCCATCATCGGCGTGGTGGTCAGCGACACCAGCATCGACACCAGGATGGAGGCCGACAGCACGATGGCGAACTCGCGGAACAGCCGCCCCACCACCCCGCCCATCAGCAGGATGGGGATGAACACCGCCACCAGCGACAGGCTGATCGACACGACTGTGAAGCCGATCTCGCGCGATCCCAGCAAGGCGGCTTCCAGCGGCTTCATGCCCCGTTCGATGTGGCGGGTGATGTTCTCCAGCACCACGATGGCGTCGTCGACCACGAAGCCCGTGGCCACGGTGAGCGCCATGGCTGAAAGATTGTCCAGGCTGTAGCCGCACAGGTACATCACGCCAAAGGTACCGGCCAGCGACACCGGCACGGCCACGGCCGGCAGCAAGGTCGCACGCCAACTGCGCAGGAACAGCAGCACCACCAGGATCACCAGGCCCACGGCGATGGCCATGGCGCGCTCCACCTCGCGGATCGAGGCACGGATGGTGGGCGTGCGGTCGCTGATCACGTTCAGGTCGATGGCCTGGGAGATCGAGGCCCGCAGGCGTGGCAGCACCTCGTTGATACGCTCGACCGTTTCGATGATGTTGGCGCCCGGCTCCTTCATCACCATCAGCAGGATGGCGGGTTTGCCATTGGCCGCGCCGTAGTTGCGGATGTCCTGCACCGAATCGACCACCTGGGCCACGTCGCGCAGCTGCACCGGCGCGCCGTTGCGGTACTTGATCAGGATGGGCGCGTACTCGGCCGCGGTGCGGGCCTGGTCGTTGGCGCCGATCTGCCAGTAGCGGCCGTCTTCTTCGAGCGAGCCCTTGGGGCGGTTGGCATTGGCCGAGGTCAGCGCGGTGCGCACGGTGTCCAGCGAAATGCCGTTGGAGGCGAGCTTGTCCGGGTCCAGTTCCACGCGCACGGCGGGCAAGGCGCCGCCGCTCACGTTCACCTGGCCCACGCCGCGCACTTGCGACAGGCGTTGCGCCAGCACGGTCGAGGCCGCGTCGTACATCTGCCCGCGCGTGAGCGTGCTGGAGGTCAGCGCCAGGATCATCATCGGCGAATCGGCCGGGTTCACCTTGCGGTAGGTCGGGTTGCCCGGCATGCCCGTGGGCAGCAGCGTGCGCGCGGCGTTGATGGCCGCCTGCACGTCGCGCGCGGCACCGTCGATGTCGCGGCTGAGGTCGAACTGCATCGTGATGCTGCTCGAGCCCAGCGACGAACGCGAGGTGATCTCGGTGACACCCGCGATGGTGCCCAGCGACCGCTCCAGCGGCGTGGCCACCGTGGCGGCCATGGTCTCCGGGCTCGCGCCGGGCAGCGATGCACTCACCGAGATCGTCGGGAAATCCACCTGGGGCAGCGGCGCGATGGGCAGCAGCTGGAAACCCAGCAGCCCCGCCAGCGCGATGCCGATGGTCAGCAGCGTCGTGGCCACCGGCCGCGCGATGAAAGGCGCCGAGATGTTCATCAGGCCTGTCCGTCGCCGTTGGCTGTGCCGTTCGCGGCGTTCAGCCGGGCCTGCGCGCGGCGCTCACGCCATTCACGCAGCCGTTGTGCCTGGTTGGCAAAACCCAGGTAGATCACCGGCGTGGTGAACAGGGTCAGCAACTGGCTCACGATCAGGCCGCCCACCATGGTCACGCCCAGCGGGTGGCGCAGCTCGTGGCCGGCACCGGTGCCCAGCATCAGCGGCAGCGCGCCCAGCAGCGCGGCCATCGTCGTCATCAGGATGGGCCGGAAGCGCAGCAGGCAGGCCTGGTGGATGGCCTCGCGCGGCGGGCGGCCTTCGTCTCGCTCGGCCTCCAGTGCGAAGTCGATCATCATGATCGCGTTCTTCTTGACGATGCCGATCAGCAGCACGATGCCGATGATGCCGACGATGCCCAGGTCCTGACCCGCCACCAGCAGGGCCAGCAGCGCGCCCAGCCCGGCAGACGGCAAGGTGGAGAGGATGGTGATTGGGTGGATGTAGCTCTCGTAGAGCACGCCCAGCACGATGTACATGGTCACGATGGCCGCCAGGATCAGCAGCAGCGTGCTGCTCAGCGAGGCCTGGAAGGCCTCGGCCGCGCCCTGGAAGCTGGTCTCCACGCTGGCCGGCAACTCCAGCTTGGCCTCCTCGGCCTTGATGGCGTCCACCGCATCGCCCAGGGCCGCGCCGAGCGCCAGGTTGAAGGAGATGGTGGCCGCCGGGAACTGCGCCACGTGGTTGATGGCCAGGGCCACCGGCTTCTCGACGAAGCGCGCCACCGAGGCCAGCGGCACCTGGGCCGACACCGTGTCGCCCGCGGCGTTCACCGTCGAGCCGGGCACGTACAGCCCCTCCAGCGCACGAGGCCCTCGCTTGAACTCGGGCGCCACCTCCAGCACCACGCGGTACTGGCTGGATTGGGTGTAGATGGTCGAGATCAGCCGCTGCCCGAAGGCGTTGTACAGCGCCGTGTCGATGCTGGCCACCGTCACGCCCAGGCGGCCGGCGGCCTCGCGGTCGATCTGCAGGTAGGCCTGCAGGCCCTGGTCCTGCAGGTCGCTGGCCACGTCGGACAGTTGCGGCAGCGCCTTCAGGCGCTCCATCAGGCGCGTGTTGGCCGTGGCCAGGTCGTTGCTGTCGGGCGAGCTGATCAGAAACTGGTACTGCGTCTTGGAAACGCGGTCTTCGATGGTCAGGTCCTGCACCGGTTGCATGTAGGCACGGATGCCGGGTACCTGGGCCGTGGATTCGGCCAGGCGGTGCACGATCTCGGTCGCCGACGACGTGCGCTCTTCAAAGGGCTTGAGCGTGATCTGCATGCGCCCGGTGTTGAGCGTGGCATTCGCGCCGTCCACCCCGATGAACGAGGCGAGGTGGTCCACGTCAGGATCCTTCAGGATCTGCGCGGCCAGGGCCTGCTGGCGCTCGCCCATCGCGTCGAACGAGGTCGTCTGCGAGGCCTCGGTGATCACCTGGATCAGGCCTGTGTCCTGGATCGGGAAGAAGCCCTTGGGCACGACCATGTAAAGCAGCCCGGTCAGGCCCAGCGTGAGCGCGAAGACCAGCAAGGTGGCGCGCGGGCGATCCAGCACCCAATCCAGCATGCGGCCGTAGCCGGCGATCAGCTCGTCGAACTTGCGGACCGACCAATCCCCCAACCGGCTCGGCTTGTGCTCGCGCTCGGGGCGCAGCAGGCGCGCGCTCATCATCGGGGTGAGCGTGAGCGACACGAAGGCCGAGATCAGGATGGCCACCGCCAGCGTGATCGCGAACTCGTGGAACAGCCGCCCGACCACATCGCCCATGAACAGCAGCGGGATCAGCACCGCGATCAGCGACACCGTCAGCGAAATGATGGTGAAGCCGATCTGCTTGGAGCCCTTGAGCGCGGCTTCCATGGGCGAATCGCCCTCTTCCACGAAACGCGCGATGTTCTCGATCATCACGATGGCGTCGTCCACCACGAAACCGGTGGAGATCGTCAACGCCATCAAGGTCAGGTTGTTGATGGAGAACCCCGCCAGGTACATGATCCCGAAGGTGCCCACCAGCGACAGCGGCACGGCGATGCCCGGGATCAAGGTGGCGCTCGCGCTGCGCAGGAACAGGAAGATCACCATCACCACCAGCGCGATGGCCAGGAAGAGCTCGAACTGCGTGTCATCGACCGACGCGCGGATGGTGGTGGTGCGGTCGGCGATCACGCGCACGTCGATGGACGCGGGCAAGGTGGCTTGCAACTTGGGCAACAGGGCCTTCACGCGGTCCACCGTCTGGATCACGTTGGCCCCGGGTTGGCGCTGCACGTTCAGGATCACGCCGGGCATCAGCGCGGCATGGCGCCCCGTGTCCAGGCAATCGGGGTGCTGCGCCCGCCCCGCCTGCGAGGCCGCTGCCGACACCACGGGCGCCTGGCAATCCACATCGGCCCAGGCGGCCAGGCGCAGGTTTTCGGCGTCGTCCACGATCTGCGCGACATCCTTGAGCTTGAGCGCGCGCCCGTCCTTCCAGGCGATCACCAGGTCTTCGTACTCGGCGGCGGACTTGAGCTGGTCGTTCGCATCGATGGTGGAGGCGCGCTGCGAGCCGTCGAAGCTGCCCTTGGCCTGGTTGACGTTGGCCGCCGCGATGGCGCTGCGCACGTCGTCCAGCGACAGGCCCAGCGAGGCGAGCAGCTTTGGATTGGCCTGGATGCGCACGGCTGGCCGGCGCCCGCCCGCGATGCTGACCAGGCCCACGCCGTCGACCTGCGAGAGCTTGGGCGCCAGGCGGTTTTCCACCAGATCATGCACCTTGATCACCGGCAGCGAGGGCGAGATCACCGCCACGGTCAGCACCGGCGCATCGGCCGGGTTGACCTTGCTGTAGACAGGCGGCATCGGCAGGTCGCTGGGCAGCAGGTTGCTGCCGGCGTTGATGGCGGCCTGCACCTCCTGCTCGGCCACGTCCAGCGACAGGCCCAGGGAGAATCGCAGAGTGATCACCGACGCACCGCCCGAACTGGTGGACGTCATCTGCCCCAGGCCGGGCATCTGGCCGAACTGTCGCTCCAGCGGCGCGGTCACCGTGGTGGAGATCACCTCCGGGCTGGCGCCCGGGTAGAGCGTGGTCACCTGGATGGTGGGGTAATCCACCTCCGGCAGCGCCGACAGCGGCAAGAGTCGGTAAGCCAGCAAACCAGCCAGCAGAATGGCGAGCATCAGCAGCGAGGTCGCCACCGGCCGCTCGATGAAAAGGCGTGACGGATTCATGGGCGCCTACCGCCTCACTTCGACGCTGCCGAATCGCCCTGCTGGCGAGCCCGTTCCTGCCGGCGCTGTTCGATCCAGGCGCGGCGCTCCTCGGGGCTCATCTTCATCACCTTCTCGGCCACATCGGGCGGCAGGCGGTCCAGCCAGCGCGGGCGCTCTTCGCCATCGGCGGATGCGGCATCGCCACGCGGCACAGCGGGCTTGGAAGCACCCGATGCCGCCCAGCCACCGGCACGGCCCGATGCCGCACCAGACGCGCCATGGGCCCCGGAAGCACCGCGGCCGCCGCGCTTGGCCGCCTGGGCACCCGCGCGCTGCTTGGGGTCCGCCGCGATCACGTTGACCTTCGCGCCATCGCGCAAGCGGTCCACGCCATCGATCACGACACGGTCGCCCGGCTGCACATCGCCCTTGATCATCATCCAGCCGTTGTCCACGGCGCCGGTCTGCACCGTGCGCATGCTCACGGTGTTGTCCTCGTGCGCCACGTACACGTAAAAGCCTTGCGCGCCGCGCAGCACGGCCGCCTGCGGCACGGCCAGCACGTCCTTGAGCAGGTCGAGCTGCAGCTTCACGCTCACCGCCTGGTTCGGGAACAAGGCATCGTCCACATTCGGGAAGCTGGCCTTGAGCTTGATGGTGTCCGTGCCCGTGTCGATCAGGTTGTCGGCCGACACCACGCGGCCGGTGGCCAGGCTCGTCGTTTCGCCACGGTCCCAGGCTTCCACGGGCAAGGGCTGGCGGGCCCGCAGCCGCGCAGAAATCGTCGGCAGGTTGGCCGACGGCACGGCGAACACCAGCGACACCGGTTGCGTCTGCGTGATCGTGACCAAGCCGTTCGTGTCCGTCGTGGACACCACATTGCCCAGATCTGCCTGGCGCAGGCCCACGCGGCCACTGATCGGCGCCGTCACCTTGGTGTAGGACACCTGCAGGCGCGCGCTGTCCACCGCGCCCTGGTCGGCCTTGACCGTGCCTTCCAACTGCTTGACGAGGGACTCCTGCGTCTGCACCTGCTGCTGGGCCACGGCATCGCGGCTGAGCAGTTCGCGGTCACGGGCCAGATCCAGCCTGGCGTTGTCCAGCGAAGCCTTGTCGCGCGCCAGATTGCCCTCGGCCTGCGTCAGCGTGGCCTGGAACGAGCGCGGATCGATCTGCGCCAGCACCTGGCCAGCCTTGACCTGCTGGCCTTCCTCGAAATGCAGCGCCTGCAGCACCCCGCTGACCTGGGGGCGCACCACCGCCGTGTTCGACGCGGAGATGATGCCGATGGCCGTGACCGTGACGCGGATGTCTTGCACACGGGCTGCTTGCACCGACACGGCCTGCACGTTGCTGCCACCGCCGAAACGGCGACCACCCTGGCCACCCGCACGCCCTGCCCCACCACCGCTGGCGGCGGAAGCGCTGCTGGCCGCATCGCCCCCACTGTCCGCCTTCTCGTGCGCATGCCGCCACCACAAGCCGGCGCCCACCAGCAACGCGAGCACCACGGCCAACACCGTCCAACTCACCTTGCCCTGCACGCTTCTTCGGGTCGTCGACCCAGGCACCCGGCGCCGGCGAAACGCCATCGAGTCACCACCAACCAACTCAGCGGACAAGGCAGGCATGTTCTTGTACGTGTTCATGCAGGATCAAAGAATGTGAATGCGCATGCCGAACTCTAGGGCCTGAGGCATGACCTTGTCTGAACACAGCCCGCATCGCGGGCAAAGATCAGCAAAGCTGCGAGGCCGGCCAATGCAGACGGCAGCAACGGCATGCCTCAAAAGCTGGTCCAGAAAGCAGAAACGGGCCCCCAAAGGGGACCCGTTTGCATGTCTGGCGGAGACGGAGGGATTCGAACCCTCGATACGCTTTTGGCGTATGCTCCCTTAGCAGGGGAGTACCTTCGACCACTCGGCCACGTCTCCAACAACAGCAGGCATTCTAGCCCAGTTTTACTGTCGATCCGCCTGTTGCGTTCAAAACAACGACCTGCTGTCCGCAAGGCCGCAAGCCTCATCAAGCCTTGGCTTCATCCAGGCCGAAGGCCTTGTGCAGCGCGCGCACGGCCAGCTCCATGTACTTCTCATCGATCACGACCGAGGTCTTGATTTCGCTGGTCGTGATCATCTGGATGTTGATGCTCTCGTCCGACAGCGTCTTGAACATGGTGCTGGCGATGCCGGCGTGGCTGCGCATGCCGATGCCCACGATGCTGACCTTGCAGATCTTCGGGTCGCCAACGATTTCCTTGGCGCCGAGCGTGGGCTGCACGTTGTTGTTCAGCAGGTCCAGCGTGCGCTGGAAATCGTTGCGGTGCACGGTGAACGAGAAGTCCGTCTTGCCGTCGTGCGAGACGTTCTGGATGATCACGTCCACGTCGATGTTGGCTTCGGCGACCTTGCCCAGGATTTGGTAGGCGATGCCGGGGGTGTCGGGCACGCCGACCACGGTGATCTTGGCTTCGTCGCGGTTGAACGCGATGCCGGAAACAACGGCTTGTTCCATGTTTTCGTCTTCCTCAAAACTGATCAGGGTGCCCGACTTGGCTTCTGTTTCCAGGTCGATGTCCCAAGGGGTGAAGCTCGACAGCACGCGCGTCGGCACACGGTATTTCCCGGCGAACTCCACCGAGCGGATCTGCAGCACCTTCGAGCCCAGCGAGGCCATCTCCAGCATCTCTTCGAAGCTGATGGCGCTCAGGCGGCGGGCCTCGGGCACCACGCGCGGGTCGGTGGTGTAGACGCCATCGACGTCGGTGTAGATCAGGCACTCGTCGGCCTTCATCGCGGCCGCGATGGCCACGGCCGAGGTGTCGGAGCCGCCACGACCCAGCGTGGTGACGTGGCCGTTCGGGTCCACGCCCTGGAAGCCGGTGATCACGACCACCTTGCCAGCGGCCAGGTCGGCGCGCACGCGGGCGTCATCGATGCTCTCGATGCGGGCCTTGGTGAAGGACGAATCCGTCTTGACGGGCACCTGCCAGCCGGCGTAGCTCACCGCTTCCAGGCCCTCGGCCTGGATCGCGATGGCCAGCAGGCCGGACGACACCTGCTCGCCGGTGGAGGCGATCGCGTCGAGTTCGCGCGGGCTGGGGTCGCCGGAAAGCTCCTTGGCCAAGCCCAGCAGACGGTTGGTCTCACCGCTCATGGCCGAAGGCACGACCACGATTTGATGACCCGCCCGCACCCACTTGGCCACGCGCTTGGCCACGTTGCGGATGCGCTCCGTGGAGCCCATCGACGTGCCGCCGTATTTGTGAACAATCAGTGCCATGTCAGAGACGTTGCTATGTTTGGAATGCCGTCGCCGTCCAGCCGGGAATCGCGAGTCGCCGCAGGCTGCACGGTCAAACCTCGCATTTTAACCGGCAACCGCGGTTTCAGAAGATGGGATACCCGCGTATCCAGATGGGATGCGTGAAAGCCTGCTGTTAAAGCATGAAGGGCTACGTGGAAGCGGGCGGCTTCCATGCCAGTCGCACCTGAGGAACCTCCGGGGCGCCCCAAGCCCGCGCATCCACGCCCAGCCCGGGCACGAACACCAATTGGCCGCCAGCCCACACCAGGGGGCCTTCACGGGCCCAGGCCGGCACACCCAGCATCTGGAACTGCTTTTTCAAAGAGCGGGCCGGCCGGCCTGCCGCCATCTGAAAACGCTCGCCACCCTGGCGAGGCGCCAGTTCGCAATCTCGCAAGCGGGCCAGGGGCACGCCTTCGCTCGCCACGAACTCAACCATCAACTCGCCCCAGCCAGCTGGCAAAGGCACGGTCCCTGCGCCATCGATGCGCAAGCGCAGCGGCGCTCTGCCCTCCGCACTGGTCGTGCCCACATCCCTGGCATGGGTCACCGGCCGTTCGCGCCAGCTCAACACGCCCCTGTACAACACCACCTCGCCATCCAGCGCAGCCAGCGTCCCCTGCGAAGGCAAAGCCACAGGCCAGCGTCGGCCTGTACCGCCCAGCGCCTCGCCTTGCAGACGATGCACCCACGAGGCCGGCAGGGACCGCCTCGTCGCCTGCTTGAACCAGGCGCGCAGCAACTCCCGCCGAGGTCCATCGGCCCACTGCGCCCACGACGACACGACAAGGCCAAGCCTTTGCCCGCCATCCGGCGTGTCGATCCATCGCGTCACCGTGGGCAGCCGCATCGCCAGCCAATCGTCCATGCAGGCCAGCACATCGGCTTGGTGGGCCGCGGCCTGGGCCAGCACCTGCTCGGCATCGCCGAAAGCCGCCTGCATGGCCGGCCACACGTCCAGTCTCAGCCGGTTGCGCGCGAAGCGGCCATCGGCATTGCTGTCGTCGTCCACATAGGGCACGCCGTGCTGGGCCACATAGGCGTCGATGCGCTCGCGCGGCTGGTCCAGCCAGGGGCGCAGCCAGGTCACGCCCTCGCGGTTGCTGGCACGCGGCATCGCGGCCAATCCGGCCACGCCCGCGCCACGCAGGGCCTGCAGCAGGAAGGTTTCCGCCTGATCTCGGCAGTGATGTGCCAGCAGCACGGCATCGCAGCCGGCTTCGCGCGCCAACTCCGCCAGGGCTCGGTAACGCGCCTCACGGGCCACGGCCTCCACGCTGTCGCCCACGGCCGGCGCGAGCGACAGGCGCCGATGCAAAAGCCTCACAGGCCAGCCATCGGCCGACCAACGCGCACATTGCGCCCGCACCAGGTCCAGCCAGGCATCGGCCTGGGCACTCAGGCCGTGATGCACATGCAGCGCCACCACCTCGACGCCTTCATCCATCGCCATGCGCACGGTGGCATGCAGCAAGGCCATCGAATCGCGCCCCCCGCTGCAGGCCACGGCCATGCGGTGGCCCGGTGCGCTCACAGGCGCCCCGGACGACTCGGCAGGATCAATGCTCGGTGGTGTCGTTGTAGCGGCCATAGGCCTGCAGGCGCTCGTAGCGCTGTTGCAGCAGGTCCTTGACCTTCAGGTCGCTGACCTGGCGCACGGCGTCGTTCAGCGCACGCTTGAGGTTGGCGCAGGCCTGCTTGTGGTCGCGGTGCGCGCCGCCCACCGGCTCGGAGATGATCTTGTCGATCAGGCCCAAAGCCTTCAGGCGGTGGGCCGTGATGCCCAGCGCCTCGGCGGCGTCGGACGCCTTGTCGGACGTCTTCCAGAGAATGGAGGCGCAGCCTTCGGGCGAGATCACCGAGTACACCGAATACTGCAACATCAGCACCTGATCGGCCACGCTGATGGCCAGCGCGCCGCCGGAGCCACCTTCGCCGATGATCGTCGTGATGATGGGCACTTCCAGGCGCGCCATCTCGAAGATGTTGCGGCCGATGGCCTCGGACTGGTTGCGCTCTTCCGCGCCGATGCCGGGGTAGGCGCCGGGCGTGTCCACGAAAGTGAACACCGGCAGCCCGAACTTCTCGGCCGTCTGCATCAGGCGCAGGGCCTTGCGGTAGCCCTCGGGCCGCGACATGCCGAAATTGCGCGCGGCGCGCTCCTTGGTGTCACGGCCCTTCTGGTGGCCGACCACCATGCAGGGCTGGCCATTGAAGCGGGCCAGTCCGCCCACGATGGACAGGTCATCCTGGAAATGGCGATCGCCATGCATCTCCTGGAAATCGGTGAACAGCTCGTTCACGTAATCCAGCGTATACGGGCGCTGAGGGTGGCGGGCGATCTGCGTGACCTGCCAGGGCGACAGGCTGGCGTAGATGTCCTTGGTGAGCTGCGTGCTCTTCTTGCTCAGGCGGTCGATTTCCTCAGAGATATCGACGGCCGATTCGCTTTGCACGTAGCGCAGCTCTTCGATCTTGGTTTCGAGTTCGGCGATGGGTTGCTCGAACTCGAGAAAATGTCGTTTGCTCATGGCGTTCATCCTGCAGATCAGGCACCTGCGGCGGGCAGCGGGTCGAGGCTGCGCCAAAGATACCAGGTGCCGACGGTTCGGTACGGTGCCCAGGCATCGGCGATCTCCCTCGCCTCCACCCGCGACACCGGCTCACCGCTGAAGTAATTGATGCTGATGCCTTTGATCAAGCCCAGGTCGTCCAAGGGCAGTACATTGGCGCGCATCAGGTGAAAAATCAAGAACATTTCGGCCGTCCAGCGGCCAATGCCGCGAATCGCGACCAGTTCGTCGATGATGGCCTCGTCGTCCATGTCCACCCACTGGTCGACGTGAACACGGCCTTCGGCGAAGTGGCGGGCCAGGTCGGACAGGTATTCCACCTTGCGGGCCGACAGCCCCACGCCGCGAAGGGCATCGCTCTGCACTGACAGCAGGCGTTCCGCCGGCAGCACCACGCTCACGCTCTCGTTGGAGAGTTGCAGCAGGCCCAGCAGCTTGTGCCACGCCGCTTGCGCGGCCTTGACCGACACCTGCTGCCCCACGACCGACCGCGCCAGCGTGGTGAACGCATCGCGGCGGCTGTGCAGGCGAGCCTGGCCGAAATCGGCGATCAGCTTGCGCATCACGCGGTCGCGCTTGGACAGGTGCTTGCAGGCCTCATCCCAGAACGGCGGCGTGACGAGCGGCGCGGACACCGGGGTCGCCGCGCTGTCGTCGGCAGTTGAACGGGGAGCGGCGCTCATCAGGCTTTGACCCAGGTGGTGCCCTGAGGCGAGTCTTTCAGCACGATGCCCTTGGCGGCGAGTTCGTCGCGAATGCGGTCGGACTCGGCGAAATTGCGGGCCTTCTTGGCCTCCGCGCGCGCCGCGATGGCAGCTTCGATGGCCACGGCCTCATCGCCGCCGGCCACGCCCCCTTGCAGATAAGCCTTGGGCGACTGCTGCAACAGGCCCAGCACGCCGCCCAGCGCTTTGAGCAAGGCAGCGGTCTGCGGATGGCGGTCGCGGTTGAGTTCGGCGGCCAGGTCGAACAGCACCGACACGGCGATTGGCGTGTTGATGTCTTCGTCCATCGCAGCCTTGAAGCGCGCGGCCTGCGGCTGGTGCCAGTCGATCTCGAACGGGCCTTCCGGCGCATTGACGGCGTCCAGCGCCGTGTACAGGCGGCGCAAGCCAAGGCGGGCATCGTCCAGGCCGGCATCGCTGTAGTTGAACGGGCCGCGGTAATGCACGCGCGCCATGAAAAAGCGCACCGTCTCGCCGTCGTAGCGCTTGAGCACGTCGCGGATGGTGAAGAAGTTGCCCAGCGACTTGGACATCTTCTCGTTGTCCACGTTCAGGAAGCCGTTGTGCATCCAGTAGTTGACGAAGCGCTTGCCGGTAGCGCCTTCGCTTTGGGCGATCTCGTTCTCGTGGTGCGGAAACTGCAGGTCCAGCCCGCCGCCGTGAATGTCGAACTGCTCGCCCAGCAGCGCGCAGGCCATGGCCGAGCACTCGATGTGCCAGCCAGGGCGGCCCGCGCCATAGGCGGAGTCGTATTTGGCATCTTGTGGCTCTTCGGGCTTGGCGGCCTTCCAGAGCACGAAATCCAGCGGATCGTGCTTGCCGTCGGCCGCCTTGGCGCCAGCGCCGTTCAGCTCGCGCTCGCCGGCACGCAACTGGTCCAGCGACTTGCCGGACAGCTTGCCGTAGCCCTCGAACTTGCGCACGGCGTAGTTCACATCGCCGTTGGTGGCCTGGTAGGCCAAGCCCTTGGCCTGCAGCTGGCCGATCATGTCCAGCATCTGCGGCACGTACTGCGTGGCACGCGGCTCATGCGTGGGCGGCTCGATGCCCAGGGCGCCGATGTCCTCGTGCATGGCCTGCGTCATCTCGTCCGTCAACTGGCGGATGGTGATGCCCCGCTCCACCGCCCGCTTGATGATCTTGTCATCGATGTCGGTGATGTTGCGGACATAGGTCACCTTCAGGCCGGAGGCACGCAGCCAGCGCTGCACCACGTCGAAGGCCATCATCATGCGCGCATGACCCACATGGCAGTAATCGTAGATCGTCATGCCGCACACGTACATCCGCACGTGACCGGGCTCCATCGGAGAAAACGACTCTAGCTGCCTCGACAGGCTGTTGAAAATGCGCAAGCTCATGGGAAACATTGAAACCGCAGGCCGGCGGGTCTCTACCCTTGAAAAAAAGGGGAGTCTCCGCGCCATTGCAGACAGAAGCAGGCTGGACAGACCGCAGGCCGCCATATGACCGCCGTCTATCAGGCGGGATTCAGGTCAGGGCAGGCGCTCGGCTACAATCAGGTGAGTATAGCCGGGGGACCTCCAACGAGGTGTGCGCGTCAGGGTGTTCATCAACGACAAAGACCTCTTTGCGCTGGTATTCTCCGGGGCTACCGTCCGATCCACCACCTTGAGACCAACAAGACCCATGCGAGTTGTTGCGCCCCTTTTCGGAGCCCGCCTGATTGCAGCGGCCGCCCAGTGCGTCGCCATCGCGATGCTGAGCCTGTCAAGCCAGGTTGTGCGCGCCGATGACGTGGCCGATGTCCAGAAGCTCCTGGCCTCCGGCAAGAACGCCGAAGCGCTCCAGAAGGCGGACCAGTTCCTGACGGCCAAGCCCCGCGATCCGATGATGCGCTTCCTGCGCGGCATCAGCCTGTCTCAAGCCGGTCGCACGGCCGAAGCCATCACGGCCTTCCAGAAGCTTACCGAAGACTTCCCGGAGTTGCCCGAGCCCTTCAACAACCTGGCCGTGCTCTACGCCCAGCAGGGCCAGTACGACAAATCGCGCACGGCCCTGGAAATGGCCATCCGCACCAACCCCAGTTATGCCACCGCCTACGAGAACCTGGGCGATGTCTACGCCAAGCTGGCCAGCCAGGCCTACTCCAAGGCGCTGCAGATCGACACGCGCTCGGCCGTGGCCCCCAAGCTGGCCATGATCCGTGACTTGTTCCCCAAGGACCGTGGCTCCGCCGCCGTGGCCGCCCTGACCGACAACGCGCCCACGAAGCCGTCGGCCCCTGCCCCGGCGGCCGTGCCCGCCGCGCCGGCCCCCGCGCCGGCCCCGAAACCCGCCGCACCGGCCCCTGCCCCCGTGCCCGCGCCGGTGCCGGCCCCCGCCCCGGTGGCCAAGCCTGCCCCGGCCCCCGCACCGGCGGCCGAAGCCCGAGCCGAAGCCCAGGAGCGCGACGTCGAAGCCGCCGTGCGCGAATGGGCCTCCGCCTGGAGCCGCAAGGATGTCGACGGCTACTTCGCCGCCTATGCCCGTGATTTCAATGGCGGCAAGAGCCGCAAGGCCTGGGAGCAGGAGCGCCGTGACCGCATCGTCGGCAAGCGCAACATCTCGGTCAAAATTTCCGATCTGGATGTCAAGGTCTCCGGCAACAAGGCCACCGCCAAGTTCCGCCAGGACTACAAGGCCGACAGCCTCAACATTTCCAGCGGAAAGCGTCTTGATCTGGTCCGCAATGGCGGCAACTGGGTGATCGTGAAGGAATCGTCGGGCTCCTGAGATGAAACGTTCGCGCAACCGCCGGCCGTTCAAGTTGTCGGCCGGGCGGGCTGTGGCACTCGTGCTGGGCGTGAGTGCCCCTCTCGCCATTTGGGCTGTCTCTTCGATGTCAGCCGATCGGGCACAAGCCAAGCCAGACCGCAATCAGGCGGTCGAGGCCGCGCTCACCCAGACCGTCCTGCACCCGGCTACCCATGGCACGACCAAGTCGTCCATCAGCCTCGATCAGCTCGCAGAGCACCGCAACGACCCGTCGGCGGAAGGTCGTCTGCTGGAGGTCTATCGCCTCATCGGCAGCGGCGAAGGCCATCAGGCCCTCGACAAGGCACGCCAGTTGACCCAGGACGTCCCCAACTTCCAGTTGGCGCAACTGGTCTATGGCGACTTGCTGCTGGCGCAAACCGCGCCGTTGCAGCACATGGGCAACGCGCCCGACACCCTGGTCAGCAAGGCCCCGGAGCGGCTGGAACAGCTGCGCGTCGAGGCCAACCGCCGCCTGTTGGCCCTGCAGGAGCGGCCGCCCGTCGGTGCCATCCCCACGCAGTTCATCGATCTGCCCGCCACCACCAAGCACGCCATCGCGGTCGACGCGAGCCGCTCGCGCCTGTACCTGTTCGAGAATGGCCCTCACGGCCTGCAACTGGTGGCCGACCACTACGCCTCCATCGGCAAGCTGGGCCCTGAAAAGAGCACCCAGGGTGACCAGCGCACCCCCATCGGCGTGTACTACATCACCAGCAGGCTCGACGCCAACCAGCTGACAGATTTCTATGGCGTGGGCGCCCTGCCGCTGAACTACCCCAACGAGTACGACCGCCGCATGGGCCGAACCGGCAGCGGCATCTGGCTGCACGGCGTGCCCAGCGAGAGCTACGCACGCAGTCCCCAGAGCACCGACGGCTGCGTGGCCCTGGCCAACCCCGAGCTCAAGAGCATCATGGAACGCGTGCAGCCCCGCACCACCCCGGTCGTGATCGCCCGCTCGCTGGAATGGGTGGAACCCCAGGCCCAGGAAACGCCGCGCCGCGACCTGCACAATCTGCTCGAAGGCTGGCGCGTCGCCCGTGCCAGCGGCGACGTGAACCGCCTGATGGCCTTCTATTCTGCGCAGTTCGCCAGCGGCACCCGCGACTACAACCAATGGCGCCAGCTCATGGAACGCGAAGCTGGCACCCAGAAGGGCCGTCAGCTCCAACTCAAGGACCTGTCCATCCTGGCCTGGCGTGACCGCAGCGACGTGCTCGTCGTCACCTTCGGCGAACTGAACGAAGGCGAGCGCACCGGCGCCATCAAGCGCCAGTACTGGGGCAAGGAAGGCGGTCTGTGGAAAATATTCTTTGAAGGAGTGATCGGATGAAGAACAGCCCCCTGCTGAGCCGTGCAGCCCTCCTGCTGGCTGGCCTCACCCTCGCCGCCGCCGCCCAGGCACAGAATGTGCGCCTGAGCACCAGCCAGGGCGACATCGTCCTGCAACTGGACGCCGCCAAGGCCCCCAAGACCGTCGAGAACTTCATCGCCTACGTCAAGGCTGGCCACTACAACGGCACGATCTTCCACCGCGTGATCGACAGCTTCATGATCCAGGGCGGCGGCATGACACCCGACATGAAGGAAAAAGCCACCCGCGCGCCCATCCCCCTGGAAAGCCAGAACGGCCTGACCAATCTGCGCGGCACCGTCGCCATGGCCCGTACCATGGATCCCAATTCCGCAACGGCGCAGTTCTTCATCAACGTGAAGGACAATGCGTTCCTGGATGCCGCCCGCTCGCCGGATGGCAACGGCTACGCCGTCTTCGGCAAGGTCGTCCAGGGCATGGACGTGGTCGATAAGATCCGCAAGGTGCCCACCGGCCAGAAAGGCATGCACGGCGATGTGCCGCTGCAGCCCGTCATCATCAAACAAGCCACGCTGGAGAAATGAACCATGGCCAAGAACGTTGAACTGCACACCACCGCTGGCGTGATCCGCATCGAACTCGATGACGAAAAGGCCCCTGCCACCGTCGAGAACTTCCTGGGCTATGTGCGCGCCGGCCACTACGACGGCACCATCTTCCACCGCGTGATCAAGGGCTTCATGATCCAGGGCGGCGGCTTCGAATCCGGTCTGAAGCAAAAGCCCACCCGCGACCCCATCCAGAACGAGGCCAACAACGGCCTGAAGAACGACCGCTACACCATCGCCATGGCCCGCACCAGCGCGCCGCACTCGGCCAGCGCCCAGTTCTTCATCAACGGCACCGACAACGACTTCCTGAACTTCAAGTCCGAAAGCCCGAGCGGCTGGGGCTACGCCGTGTTCGGCAAGGTCACCGAAGGCACCGAAGTGGTTGACCAGATCGAGAAGGTCAAGACGGGCAACCGCGGCGGCCACGGCGACGTGCCGCTGGAAGACGTGACCATCACCAAGGCCGTCGAAGTCTGACCACGCCATGACCGGGCAGTTCTTCTCTGCCCACTCACGCGGCGACACGGCCGTGAGCACCAACATGGCCTTGTCCGCCCTGCATGCACCGCCCTCGTGGCGGTGCATTGATTTCATCTCCGACCTGCATCTGCACGAGAGCCATCCGCGCACGTTCGATGCGTTCCAGCGCTTTCTGCAAGGCACCCCGGCAGACGCCGTTTTCATCCTGGGTGATCTGTTCGAGGCCTGGGTGGGCGACGACATGCGCCACCAACCCTTCGAAGCAGCCTGCACCAGCGTGCTGACGGCGGCCGGTGCACGGCTGAGCCTGCACCTGATGGTCGGCAACCGGGATTTCCTGCTCGGTCAGGAGATGGCACGCGCCTGCAACGCCACCTTGCTGGCAGATCCCACCGTGCTGCATGCCTTCGGCCTGCGCCATGTGCTCACGCATGGCGATGCCTGGTGTCTGGAGGATGTCGAGTACCAAGCCTTTCGCGCACAAGCGCGCAGTGAGGCCTGGCAGGCACGATTTCTGTCCCAGTCGCTGGAAGCACGCCTGGCCACCGCCAAGGCCATGCGCGATGCCAGCGAGGCCCGCAAGTACGACATGCGGCAGGAAGAGTGGGCAGATGTGGCCCCTGAAGCCGCAGCACCCGTGTTGGCCGAGGCCCAGGCCACCGAACTCGTCCACGGTCACACGCATCGCCCGGGTACCGAAACCTTCGCGCGCCCCGATGCGCGGCGCCACGTTCTGTCGGATTGGGACCTGGACCACGCACCTCACCGCGCCGAAGTCCTTCGCCTGAGCGCGCAAGGCTACGTCCGCCTGTCACTGGACGCGGCCCTGGCGCCCCTGGAGGCAGCGCGATGAGCCTGATCGACCGCCTCGCCCGGCACCTGCCGCTGAGCTGGCGCTCCGAATCGAGCATCCTGCGCGACCGCGCCATCCCCGATGCCCTGTGGGCGCAGACACTGGCGCTCTACCCCTTCCTGGCCTGGCGCAGCCCTGCCCAGCAGGACAAACTGCGCGCACTGGCCACGCTTTTTCTGGCGCGCAAGCAGTTCGTGCCTGCAGGTGGGCTGCAGATTGACGACGAGATGGCCGTGGCCATCGCCGCGCAGGCCTGCCTGCCCATCCTGCGGCTCGGCCTGGGTGCCTACGCCAGCATGGGCAGCATCGTGGTGCACCCTGACCAGGTCGTGGCGCAGCGCGAGGTCATGGACGACGCTGGCGTGGTCCACCAGTACGAAGAGGTGCTTTCTGGCGAGGCCATGCCCGACGGCCCGGTGATGCTCTCCTGGCATGACGTGCAGCAGGCTCGGGATCTGGACCAGGGCTACAACGTGGTCATCCACGAATTCGCGCATGCGCTCGACATGATCGGCGGCGAACTCGACGGCACCCCACCCCTGCCCGCCGACATCGACAAGGCCCACTGGCAGGACGTGATGTGGCAAGGCTTCGACCGTCACAGCGAAGCGCTGGCCCGCGGCGAGGACACCTGGCTCGACCCGTATGCGGCTGAGGCCGGGCTGGTGGAGTTCTTCCCCGTGGTGACAGAAGCCTTCTTTGTCGCGCCTTGGGCGCTGAAGGCCGATTTCGCCGAGGTGTATGAGCTGCTCGCCCAGTACTTCGGCGAAGACCCGGCGGCGCTGATCGCGTCCGGCGGCAGCGTCGACATGCACCTAGATCGAAGGATATCGCCGGGCGCGGTCAACGCCTAGTATCCGCGTGCAGTGGCTTGGCGCCGCCAAGCTCCACACGGTACAACCGGAGATCCGCCATGAAACATTCGCTGGCCCTCATGGCCCTGGCGCTGAGCCTGCCAAGCGCCCACGCTGCGGCCATCTTCACCGACAACTTCGACGCGAACCCGCTGGGCCTGAACATCACGCCCACCGGCTGGAGCGTCAGCAGCGGCAGCGTCGATGTGATCGGCGACGGCTATTTCGACTTCCTTCCTGGCAACGGGCGCTATCTTGACCTGGACGGCTCCACCAGCAGCGCGGGCGTGTTGAGCAGGTCCCTGCTGCTGGCCGGGAACACTTCGTACATCGCAACGTTCCAGCTGGCAGGCAACCACCGCAATGGCAACAGCGATGCGGTGAACGTCACCTTCGGCGATGCCCAAGCCTCCTACACCTTGGTGCCCAGTGCCGGCTTCACCACCTATTCCCTGGCATTCACCACCGGCGCATCAGGCAACTACACCCTGAGTTTCGACGATCAAGGGGCCGACCAGATGGGCGCGTTGCTGGACAACGTTTCCGTGGCCGCAGTGCCTGAGCCTGGCGGCACCGCGCTGATGCTCGGCGGCTTGGCCACCGTTGCCATCATGCGGCGCAGAAAGCAGTGAGCAAGGCCCCATGAAAAAGGCAGGCTCGAAAGCCTGCCTTTTGTTTCGCCTCGGCGCATCAACCCATGATGCGCCGGCAACTTGACATCACTCCGCGGTCGCGGGTTCGGCCTTCGGCTTGTCGCTGCGACGCGCCTGGATGTCCAGTTTGACCTCTTCCTCGCCCTTGGCATTGGTGACCACGTCCACCGTGAGGCGGCCGCCATCGACCAAGTCGCCGAAGAGCAGTTCATCGGCCAGCGCACGACGGATCGTGTCCTGGATCAGGCGCTGCATCGGGCGGGCGCCCATCAGCGGATCGAAACCACGCTTGGCCAGGTAGCGGCGCAGCGAATCCGTGAACGTGACATCCACCTTCTTCTCGGCCAGTTGGCCTTCGAGCTGCAGGAGGAACTTGTCGACCACGCGCAGGATGACTTCCTCGTCCAGCGGCTTGAAGCCGACGATGGCATCCAGACGGTTGCGGAACTCCGGCGTGAACATCCGCTTGATGTCGCCCATCTCGTCACCCTGCTCGCGAGAGTTGGTGAAGCCGATGGTGGACTTCTGCAGTGTCTCGGCGCCCGCGTTCGTCGTCATGATGATCATGACGTTGCGGAAGTCGGCCTTGCGCCCGTTGTTGTCCGTCAGCGTGCCATGGTCCATCACCTGCAGCAGGATGTTGAACACGTCCGGGTGCGCCTTCTCGATTTCGTCGAGCAGCAGCACCGCGTGCGGCTTCTTGGTGATGGCTTCCGTCAGCAGACCGCCCTGGTCAAAGCCCACGTAGCCCGGAGGCGCGCCGATCAAACGGCTCACCGCGTGGCGCTCCATGTACTCCGACATGTCGAAGCGGATCAGGTCGATGCCCAGCACATAGGCCAGCTGCTTGGCGACCTCGGTCTTGCCGACGCCGGTGGGGCCGCTGAACAGGAATGCACCGATCGGCTTGTCGGGCTTGCCCAGGCCCGAGCGGGCCATCTTGATGGCAGCCGACAGGGCGTCGATGGCGTTGTCCTGGCCGAACACCACGCTCTTGAGGTCGCGGTCCAGCGTCTTGAGCTTGCTGCGATCATCACTGGACACGCTGGTGGCCGGCACGCGGGCGATCTTGGACACGATGTCCTCGACCTCGGCGCGGGTGATGGTCTTCTTCTGCTTGCTCTTGGGCAGGATGCGCTGCGCCGCACCGGCTTCATCGATCACGTCGATGGCCTTGTCGGGCAGGTGGCGGTCATTGATGTACTTGGCCGACAACTCGGCCGCAGCCTGCAGGGCCCCCAGCGCGTACTTCACGCTGTGGTGCTCTTCGAAGCGCGACTTCAGCCCCTTGAGGATCTCGATCGTCTGCTCGACGGAAGGCTCCACCACCTCGACCTTCTGGAAACGCCGCGACAAGGCCGCGTCCTTCTCGAAGATGCCGCGGTATTCGGTGAAGGTGGTCGCACCGATGCACTTGAGCTGGCCCGAGCTGAGCGCGGGCTTGAGCAGGTTGGATGCGTCGAGCGTGCCGCCCGAGGCCGCACCGGCGCCGATCAGCGTGTGGATCTCATCGATGAACAGCACGGCGTTGGGCTGCTCCTTGAGCTGCTTGATGACAGCCTTCAGCCGCTGCTCGAAATCACCGCGGTACTTGGTGCCCGCCAGCAGCGCACCCATGTCGAGCGAATACACCTCGGCATCAGCCAGCACTTCGGGCACATCGTTCTGCGTGATGCGCCAGGCCAGGCCCTCGGCGATCGCGGTTTTGCCCACGCCGGCTTCACCGACCAGCAGCGGGTTGTTCTTGCGGCGGCGGCACAGCACCTGAATCACGCGCTCGACCTCGTGGTCACGACCGATCAGCGGATCGATCTTGCCTTCGCGGGCCGACTGGTTCAGGTTCTGGGTGTACTGTTCCAAAGGCGAGGCCTTGCTTTCGCCCTCTTCCTTGTCGCCCTCGGGCTGGCTGGATTCGGACGACGAAGCCTTGCCCTGGCTTTCGGGCGGGTCGACCTTGCGGATGCCGTGGGCGATGAAGTTGACCACGTCCAGGCGCGTCACGCCCTGCTGGTGCAGGTAGTACACGGCGTGGGAGTCCTTCTCGCCGAAGATGGCGACCAGCACGTTGGCGCCGGTGACTTCCTTCTTGCCGCTGCCGGACGACTGCACGTGCATGATGGCGCGCTGAATCACGCGCTGGAAGCCCAGCGTGGGCTGGGTGTCCACTTCGTCGGTGCCGCCGACAGTGGGCGTGTTGTCACGCACGAACTGATCGAGGCTCTTGCGCAGTTCATCCAGATTGGCGGCGCAAGCCTTCAATACTTCCGACGCAGATGGGTTGTCGATCAAGGCCAGCAACAGGTGTTCCACGGTGATGAACTCGTGGCGCTGCTGCCGGGCCTCGACGAAGGCCATGTGCAAACTCACTTCCAACTCTTGCGCGATCATGCTGTCTCCAGGATGCACTGCAGGGGGTGCCCGGCACGCCGGGCGGCGGCAAGAACGAGTTCGACCTTGGTGGCCGCGACATCCTTGGTATAGACACCGCACACACCACGACCTTCGTGGTGGATTTTGAGCATGATCTGCGTGGCCGACTCGATGTCGTGGCGAAACAGGTCCTGCAGGACGTAGACCACAAACTCCATCGGGGTGAAGTCGTCATTGAGCATCACGACCTGATAAAGCTTGGGAGGCTCGAGTTGCAGCTCTTCCTTTTCCACCACAACCGAGCCCGCGCCTTCACCGTCCGGCGCCTGTGGAGGCTCTGACGAAGCATGGGAATTTAACGACCGGGTCATGAAAAGATTCTAAGAGAGCATTCTGCGTCCTGCCCACTCATGTTGGAGTGACCTACCCGAAAACAAGGGGGTAAATTTCCCGGATCCGCCATGCCTTTTCAAGGCATCGCCAAAAGCGGATCCACGCTCCTTCCGGCACAGCGGAAAAATACACGCCCGGCAGGCACGCCAATTTCACCGCCTGCCAGGTTTCACCCCCGCCCATGTTGCGGCGCACAACCGGGCTGACAGAGGGGGCCCGAAACGTCTGATCACTCGTCCGCATGCGCCTAAAAAGCCGATTTGTCACCCCCCTAGAACCGCTGCTGCCATAGACAAGTTCTGTCACAACTGCGCCTTGACATGGCCCAACGTGATGCACAGAATTGCTTCAAATTCACAGGAGGACAGGTATGGCCACAGGCACTGTCAAATGGTTCAACGACGCCAAAGGGTTTGGCTTCATCGAACCGGATGTAGGCGGAGGCGACGTGTTCGCCCATTTCTCTGCCATCCAGATGGATGGCTTCCGGACCTTGAAACAGGGTTCCAAAGTCAGGTATGACCTGACGGTGGGTCCCAAGGGCTCGTTGGCGCAGAATATCCAGCCCATTTCGGCTGATGAAGCGTTGAACGAGACCGGGGACGCCATGGAAGACCTGCATTTCCGAGAGGCCATGAGCAGCAGCGGGAGTCGCCCTCTCTCCCACTGATCCTGTCCGCTACGCCAGCAAAAGCCCGGCTCCGCCCGGGCTTTTCTGTTTTCAGATCAAGTTGACGGCGTTCCGGCGCTTGCCCAGGTCGAGATCAAGGTCAAGCGGAGATATCATCGTCCAAATCCATTCAGGTTCCCCCACCGCAAAGCCCCACCGCCATGGCCTACGACAGCACCAACATCTTCGCCCGCATCCTTCGTGGCGAGCTGCCCTGCATCTCTGTCTATGAAGACGAGGCCACCCTCGCCTTCATGGACATCATGCCCCAGGCCGATGGGCACGTGCTGGTGATCCCCAAGGAGGCCGGCGAGACCTTGCTGGACCTGTCGCCCGAGGCGGCCGCGGCCACGATCCGCACCACGCAGAAGCTGGCCCGCGCGGTGAAGCAGGCGCTGGGTGCCGAGGGTCTTTTCGTCTGCCAGCTCAACGGCGCTGCCGCCGGGCAGACCGTGCCCCACTGCCACTTCCACATCATTCCCCGCGCGGGCGGAGAGGCCATGCGCATCCACGCCAGTGCCCGAGAAGACGACGCCAAACTGCGCGGCTTTGCCGACGCCATCAAGAAGGCCTTGGCCTGATCCTGGAACCATCATGATCGCCCCCGCACCAGGACATGCCATCACTGCCTCTGCTGACACTTGTCGCCCTGCCCTTCCTGGGTAGCCTGATCGCGGCGCTGCTGCCCGCCAACGCCCGCAACGCCGAATCGAGTCTGGCAGGCCTCATCGCGCTGGTCTGCACTGTGCAGGCCGCCCTGTATTTCCCGGAGATCGCCGCCGGTGGCGTGATCCGCCAGCAAATTGAGTGGATCCCCTCCCTCGGGCTGAACGTCACGCTGCGCATGGACGGCTTCGCGTGGATGTTCTCGATGCTGGTGCTGGGCATCGGCGCCCTGGTGGTGCTCTACGCGCGCTACTACATGTCGCCCGCCGATCCGGTGCCGCGGTTCTTCGCCTTCCTGCTGGCCTTCATGGGCGCGATGAGCGGCGTGGTGCTGTCGGGCAACCTGGTGCAGATCGCCTTATTCTGGGAGCTGACCAGCCTCTTTTCGTTTTTGCTGATCGGCTATTGGCACCACCGGCGTGATGCAAGGCGGGGAGCACGCATGGCGCTCACCGTCACGGGCGCGGGAGGGCTGTGCCTGCTGGCAGGGCTGCTGATCCTGGGCCACATCGTGGGCAGCCTTGAACTGGACACGGTGCTGGCCGCCGGTGCCAGGGTGCGGGCGCACCCGCTGTACAGCACGGCGCTGGTGCTGATCCTGCTGGGCGCGCTGAGCAAGAGCGCCCAGTTCCCCTTCCACTTCTGGCTCCCCCATGCGATGGCGGCGCCCACGCCGGTGTCCGCCTACCTGCACTCGGCCACGATGGTGAAGGCCGGGGTGTTCCTGCTGGCGCGGCTGTGGCCGGTGCTCTCAGGCACCGAGGAATGGTTCTGGATCGTGACCTGCACGGGCCTCGCCACCCTGCTGATCGGCGGCTTCTCGGCGATCTTTCAGAACGACCTCAAAGGGGTGCTGGCCTACTCCACCATTTCGCACCTCGGGCTGATCACGACACTGCTGGGGCTCAACAGCCCGATGGCCGCGGTGGCGGCTGTCTTCCACATCATCAACCACGCCACGTTCAAGGCCTCGCTGTTCATGGCGGTGGGCATCGTGGACCATGAGACAGGCACGCGGGACATCCAGCGGCTCAGCGGTTTGCGCCGCCACATGCCCATCACGGCCACGCTCACCATGGTGGCCGGAGCCGCCATGGCGGGCGTCCCCTTGCTCAACGGCTTCATCTCGAAGGAAATGTTCTTCTCGGAAGCCGTGTTCGTGAATGCCGAGCCCTGGTTCGACCGACTGTTGCCCGCGGTGGCCGTGGTCGGTGGCGTGTTCAGCGTGGCGTATTCCCTGCGGTTCACGGCCGACGTGTTCTTTGGTCCGGACACGTGCAGCAAGCTGCCACGTGCGCCGCATGAACCGCCGCACTGGATGCGGGTGCCGGTCGAACTGCTGGTACTGGCCTGTCTGCTCGTGGGCACGCTGCCGCAGTGGTCCATCAGTACGGTGCTGGACAGCGCCGCCCGGCCGGTGGTGGGCGGCGCCCTGCCCTCATTCGATCTGGCGGTGTGGCATGGCTTCAACGTGCCACTGCAGATGAGCCTGCTCGCCATGGCGGGTGGCATGGCCCTGTACTGGGTGCTGCGCCGCCCGATCGCCGATGGCCGCATCCGCCAGACACCCGTGCTGGGCCTCGTCAACGGCAAGCGGCTGTTCCGCGCAGTGCTTTCGGCGTGCACCTCGACCGCACGCCGGGCAGTTCGCCTGCTCGGCACCCGCAGGCTGCAGCCGCAGATGGTGCTGCTGGTGGCCGTGACCCTGCTGGCGGCCACCCTGCCCTTCTACTTGCGCAAGAACCCGCCAGGTGCCTGGTGGGTGGGCGACAGGCCGATGCTCACCTTTGCGCCCACGTTCGCGCTGCTGTGGGCTGTCGGCATCGCGGCCGCCTTCGGCGCCGCCTGGCAGGCCAAGTACCACCGGCTCACCGCCTTGGCCCTGATGAGCGTGGCAGGCCTGGTCACCGTGATCACCTTCGCGTGGTTTTCGGCCCCGGATCTGGCGTTGACCCAACTGTCGGTGGAGGCCGTGACCACGGTGCTCTTCATGCTGGGCCTGCGCTGGCTGCCCAAGCGGCTCGAGGAGCACCTGGATCGCAAGCCCTTCGGACAGCGGCTGCGTGCCCGTGTGCGCCGCACACGGGACCTGCTGGTCGCGCTGGCGGCGGGCTGCGGCATGGCCGTGCTGTCGTACGCACTGATGACGAGGCCGTTCCCCCAGAGCATTTCGCCCTTCTTCCTGGAGCGCTCGATCCCCGAGGGCGGCGGCGCCAACGTGGTCAATGTGATGCTGGTGGACTTCCGCGGTTTCGACACGCTGGGCGAGATCACCGTGCTGGGCGCGGTGGCACTGACGGTCTACGCGCTGCTCAGGCGCTTTCGCCCTGCGCCGGAGAGCGTGGTTCTGCCTCCTCAGCAGCAGGCGGTGCCCGCGGACCTCAACACCGACCTGGTCAACGCACAGACCGCGGCCGACACGGCCCACGGCTATCTGCTGGTGCCGGCCGTGCTGATGCGTCTGCTGTTGCCGATTGCCTCGGTCGTGTCGGTGTACTTCTTCATGCGGGGGCACAACGAGCCGGGCGGCGGCTTTGTCGCGGGGCTGGTGCTGTCCACCGCCTTCATCGTGCAGTACATCGTGTCGGGCACGCAGTGGGTGGAGGCGCACATGCACCTGGCGCCCCAACGCTGGATATCGGCAGGCCTGCTGATATCTGCGAGCACGGGCCTGGGCGCATGGTGGTTCGGCTACCCGTTCCTGACGACCCACATGATGCATCTGGACCTGCCGGTACTGGGCCAGATCCATGTGGCCAGCGCCCTGTTCTATGACATCGGCGTGTTCGCGCTGGTGGTGGGATCGACCTTGCTGATCCTCACCGCGCTGGGCCACCAGTCGGTGCGCGGTCGCCGCAAGCCGGCCCGCGACACGGAAGGAGACCACTGATGGAGATCGTGCTGGCCATCGCCATCGGTGCGCTTACCAGCTGCGGCGTCTGGCTGCTGCTGCGGCCACGCACCTACCAGGTCATCATGGGCCTGTCGCTGCTGAGCTATGGCGTGAACCTGTTCATCTTCAGCATGGGCCGGCTGGCCGTCGACAGCGAGCCCATGGTGTCGCCCGGCACACCTGCCACCTTGCTGCGCTATGCCGACCCGATGCCGCAGGCTCTGGTGCTCACCGCCATCGTGATCGGCTTCGCCATGACGGCGCTTTTCCTGGTGCTGCTGCTGGCGCAACGAGGCTTCTTCGGCAACGACCATGTGGATGGCGTGGGAGATGCGGAATGAACGCGCTGATCCAGGCCTTCACGCAGGGGCTGATGCCCCACCTGATGATCGTGCCGATCCTGCTGCCGCTGCTCACCGCGTGCCTGCTGCTGTTGCTGGGCGACCGGCGGTACCGGCGCAAGGCCGCGCTGAGCACCCTGGCGGCGCTGACCAACCTGGTCGTGGCCTGGCTGCTGCTGCGCTGGGTGCGCCATGGCGGCTCGCCAGGCGCCTATGGCGTCTACCTGCCTTCGAACTGGGAGGTGCCCTTCGGGATCGTGCTGGTGCTAGACCGGCTGTCCGCACTGATGCTGCTGGTCTCGGCCGTGGTGTCGCTGGCTGCGCTGCTGTTCTCGGTGGCTCGATGGCACAAGGCGGGGGCGCACTTCCATGTGTTGCTGCAGATCCAGATCATGGGGCTGAACGGCGCCTTCCTCACGGGGGACCTGTTCAACCTGTTCGTGTTCTTCGAGGTCATGCTGGCGGCCTCCTACGGGCTGCTGCTGCATGGCTCTGGCCCGTCGCGGGTGAAATCCGGGCTGCATTACCTGGCGATCAACCTCGCGGCATCTTCGCTGTTCCTGGTCGGCGCCTCGATGATCTACGGGGTCACGGGCACCTTGAACATGGCCGACCTGGCCGCGAAGATCCCGCAGGTGGCCGCGAGCGACCGGCCTTTGCTGCATGCGGCCTGTGCGATCCTGGCCGTGGCCTTCCTGACCAAGGCCGCGATGTGGCCGCTGAACTTCTGGCTGGTGCCGGCCTACTCGGGGGCCGGTGCGCCGTCGGCTGCCGTGTTCGCCTTGCTGACCAAGGTGGGCATCTACGTGCTGCTGCGCCTGTCCACGCTGTTGTTCTCGCCTGCGGCGGGCGTGTCCGCGGGCTTTGGCAACAGCTGGCTGCTGTGGGGTGGCATGGCGACGCTGGCGTTCGGCGCGCTGGGCATGCTGGCCTCGCAACGGCCCACCCGGCTGGCGGGCTTCGCGGTGATCGTGTCCTCCGGCACCCTGATGGCAATGGTGGGCCTGGCCCGCCCCGACGTGACGGCTGGCGCCCTGTACTACATGCCCGCTTCCACCTTCGCCGTGGCCTGTTTCTTCTTGCTGGCGGAATTGATGGACCGCTCGCGCACCCCTGAGCCTGAAGCCCAACGCGCGCCGGAAGACGAGGAAGACCACCTGCCCTTCGCCATGGCCGAGCAGGAACTGCTCGATGAAGACACCAACCTCGATGAAGACGAAGAGGCCCTGATCGGCCGGCCGATCCCCGCCTCCACGGCACTGCTCGGATTGGGCTTCATCACCTGCACACTGCTGGTGGCGGGCCTTCCGCCGCTCTCGGGCTTCGTCGGCAAGTTCGCCATGCTGTCCGCGTTGCTCGGTGGCCCCAGGCATGTGGTGAGCCCGGCGGCCTGGTGCCTGCTGACCCTGGTGATCGCCTCCGGCCTGCTGGCCCTCGTGGCACTGACCCGCGCAGGCATCCGCTTTTTCTGGACACCGGTGGATCGCGCCGCCCCGATGCTGCGCATGGCAGAGGCACTGCCCATCCTGCTCTTGATCAGCATTTGCGTGGGCTTCACGGTGCGCGGGGAGGCCGTGATGAATTACGCGCGCGCCACGGCGGCCTCTCTGTACGACCCGAGCCACTACATCCGCTCGGTGTTGTCGGCGCGCCCGAAACCGACACCCACCAACGCCGACCGCTTGCGCCAGACCTCGGCCGCGCAGAAGGTGACGCCATGACCAGGATGATCGTCAAACGATGGCTGCCTGCGCCGCTGCTGTCCGCGGGCCTGGCAGGCCTGTGGCTGGTGCTGAACCGCTCGTACACCGCGGGCGACCTGCTGCTGGCGGCGCTGTTGGGTGTGGGGGTGCCCGCCCTGACGCGTTCGCTGCGCCCCACCGCCGCATCGCTGCACCGCCCCTGGGTGGCCTTGAAGCTCTTCGCCCGCGTGGGTGTCGACGTGGTCATCTGGAACTTCAGGGTGTTGCGCGGCACGCTGTCCAGCGGCGAGAACCTGCCCCGCGGCGAGTTCGTGCAGGTGCCGCTGGACCTGCGCGATCCCAATGGCCTGGCCGTGCTCGCCGCGATCATGTGCGTGATCCCGGGCACCATCTGGTCCGAGCTGGCGCTGGACCGAAGCGTGTTGCTGGTGCACATCTTCGATCTGCACGACGAACAGGCCGAGATCGACCTGATCAAGCTGCGCTACGAGCGCCCCCTGATGGAGATTTTCGAAGGAAGGAGCGCCCCATGAGTGCCCTGCTCTTCAGTGCCATCGTGTTCACGATGGCCTGCTACATCCTGGCCATGGCCCTGGCGCTGGCGCGCATGGTGCGCGGCCCCTCCGCGCAGGACCGCGTGCTGGCCATGGACCTCATCTGGACGATCGGCATGCTGGCCCTGCTGGTCCTGGCCATCCGCTACCGCAATGCGGTGTACTTCGAGGCAGCTTTGCTGATCGCCTTGTTCGGGTTCGTCAGTTCGGCCTCGATGGCCAAGTTCCTGTTGCGCGGCGAGGTGATCGAATGACCGGCGGCAGCGTCTCCCTGTGGGTCGAGGTGCCTGTGGCCGTGCTGCTCATGATGAGTGGGGTGTTCACCTTGTCGGCGGCGATCGGGCTGGTGCGGTTCAAGACCTTCTTCCAGCGCATGCACCCACCGGCATTGGCTTTCAGCTTCTCGGCGTGGTGCGTCACACTGGCATCGATCCTGTACTTCTCGGCGCAGGACCAGAAGCTCTCGCTGCACGCCTGGCTGATCATCATCTTCCTGTCGATCACGGTGCCGGTGACGACCATCCTGCTGGCGCGCACCGAGCTGTTCCGCAAACGCACCGGTGGGCAGCGCGATCAGGTGCCACCAGCCTTGAGCCGGCTGACTCCGGCGAAGGAGCAGCCGCCAGAAAATCAGGCTCAGCCTGACTGACTGCGCCGCTGAGGCGCAGCTCACCGCAACATGGCGTAGCCCACGGTGATCGCGGCGACCAGGCCGACGGCATCCGCGAAAAGCGCGCAGGCCAGCGCATGCCGGGCCTGCTTGATGCCGACACTGCCGAAATACACCGCCATCACATAGAAGGTGGTCTCGGCGGAGCCCTGCATGATCGCGGCCAGGCGCCCGGGGAAGGAGGCCACACCATGCGTCTGCATCACGTCGATCATCAGACCGCGTGCCCCCGCCCCCGACAACACCCGCATCAACCCCACCGGCAAGGCCGGCAGGAAGCGGGCATCCCAACCCAACCATGCGACCACCGAACCCACGGCTGCCATCAACGCATCCATGCAGCCGGCCGCGCGGAACACACCGATGGCCACCAGGATCGCGATCAGGTAGGGCACGATTTGCACGGCCACGCCGAATCCCTCCTTGGCCCCGTCGATGAAGGCATGGTAGACATTCACACGGCGCCAGGCCCCCACCAGCAGGAAAAGCATCACGATCGACAGGATCACGGCCGCGCCCGTGACACCCGCGATGTGCGCAGCCTGCTCGGCCGGCAGGCGCCCCAGCGCGGTCACGGCCGCCGCCAGCAGGCCACCGATCAGCAGCACAGGCAGCAGAAAGCGCGCGCGCCACAGCGGCAGGCGCTGACACAGGGCCACGGCCAGCACGCCCGCGAACAGCGAGATGAAGGTGACCAGCAAGGTCGGCAGGAAGATGTCGGCCGCGTTGAAGCCTGCGCCCAGGCCTTGCTTGACGGCGATGCTCTGGCGAATCGCGATCACCGAGGTCGGGATCAGCGTCAATCCCGCCGTGTTCATCACGACGAACATGATCTGGGCGTTGCTGGCCACCTCGGGTTCGCGCGTATTGAGCGACTGCAACTCGCGCATGGCGGTCAGGCCCAGCGGCGTGGCGGCGTTGTCCAGGCCCAGCAGGTTGGCCGAGATGTTCATCGTCATGGCGCCCTGCGCAGGATGCCCTTCCGGCACGGCTGGAAACAGCCTTCGCAGCAAGGGCCCGGCGAGGCGCGCCAGCATGTCGATCATGCCTGCACGCTCGCCCACGCGCATCAGGCCCAGCCACAGGGCCATTACGCCGGCCAGGCCCAGCGAAATCTCGAATCCCGAGCGGGCACCATCGAACAGGGCCGTCAGGAGCGCCTGGAAGACACCCTCATCGCCCGACAGTGCGCGGACCAACGCGGTGGCGAACGCCACGCAGAAAAAACCGATCCAGACCCAGTTCAACGCCATGGTGGGCGATGTTAGTGCGTTTATCGGCGGGCCAAGTGCACGAGCGTTCCTTTTGGCGTTTTGAAGGTGCTGGCAAAGTCGATCTGGCGAAATGGCGCCAGGTTCAGCGACCCGCTCTGCGCTTGCGGGCACTTCTTTTGCCAAGGATTCGCTCAATGCGCCACCCCAACGGCGCGAGCACCCCATGGAGACACATATGAAGACACGCTCTCTCGCCAACTGGATCCTTGCGGCACTGCTTTCAGGCATGCTGGCTCTCGTCCAGGCGCAATCCACGACCGCCAATGCCAGCAGCAAGCCAAGCGCAGAGGCTGCCAGCAGCGCCGCCAGCGTTTCTCACAGCACAAGCAAGGGCAAGAAGGCCAAGAAGAGTGCGCGACCGGCGAGCAACCCGGGCACCAGCGGCGGTGCCGGCAACAAATCGGGCCACACCCGTCGTGACGGTGCGGATTTTGACGCACCCCGGCCCGGCGCGGCCACATCGGCACCCACCGGGACCGGCTGGGACGGGTACGACAAGCGTTGAGCGTCCCGCCGCCCCAATAAAAAACCCCAGGTGAATCAACACGCTGGGGTTGTTCTGAAGGAGGCCGGCACTTGCCGGCTTCCGATCACATGTTGTCGATCATGACCTGTCCGAAGCCGGAACACGACACTTGCGTCGCGCCGTCCATCAGACGGGCGAAGTCGTACGTGACCTTCTTGCTCTGGATGGCCTTGTCCATCGAGCTGATGATCAGGTCGGCGGCTTCCAGCCAGCCCATGTGACGCAGCATCATTTCGGCAGACAGGATCTCGGAACCGGGGTTCACGTAGTCCTTGCCGGCGTACTTGGGCGCGGTGCCGTGGGTGGCTTCGAACATGGCAATCGAATCCGACAGGTTGGCGCCGGGGGCGATGCCGATGCCACCGACCTGGGCGGCCAGCGCGTCAGACACGTAGTCGCCGTTGAGGTTCAGCGTGGCGATCACGCTGTACTCGGCCGGGCGCAGCAGGATCTGCTGCAGGAAGGCGTCGGCGATGGCGTCCTTGACGATGATGTCCTTGCCGGTGCGCGGGTTCTTGAACTTGGACCACGGGCCGCCGTCGATCAGCTCGGCGCCGAACTCCTTCTGGGCCAGGGCGTAGGCCCAATCACGGAAGCCACCTTCGGTGTACTTCATGATGTTGCCCTTGTGCACGATGGTCACGCTGGGCTTGTCATTGTCGATGGCGTACTGGATGGCCTTGCGCACCAGGCGCTCGGTGCCTTCGCGCGACACGGGCTTGATGCCAATGCCGGAGGTGTCGGGGAAGCGGATCTTCTTGACGCCGAACTCGTTCTGCAGGAAAGCGATCAGCTTCTTGGCCTTGTCGCTCTCGGCTTCGAACTCGATGCCGGCGTAGATGTCTTCCGAGTTCTCGCGGAAGATGACCATGTCGGTCTTTTCCGGCTCCTTCACGGGCGAAGGCACGCCCTTGAAGTAACGCACGGGGCGCAGGCAGACGTAGAGGTCCAGCTCCTGGCGCAGGGCCACGTTCAGCGAACGGATGCCGCCGCCGACGGGCGTGGTCAGGGGGCCCTTGATGGAGACCACGTAGTCCTTCAAGACCTTGAGCGTCTCTTCGGGCAGCCACACATCGGGGCCGTAGACGCGGGTGGATTTCTCACCGGCGTAGATCTCCATCCAGTGGATCTTGCGCTGACCGCCGTAGGCTTTCGCGACCGCCGCGT